>CAZUVM010000212.1:0-17376 GCA_964623885.1 uncultured Verrucomicrobiota bacterium | reverse complement strand
AAATCCAGGACAGCGACCGGCCGGCGGTCGCCCGCGAGAATCTCGAGAGCGGCATTGTTGCGTTGCTCAACAAAAGCGCCGATTCGGTGGCCTGGGCGGAACAGGACAAACGCTTGATGGCGCATTTCATCGGCCAGTTGGTGGGACTGGATTTTTCGAGCAGCCCATATTTGCGCGATTTGCTCAGGGACCCGCAACAGATTCGCCAGCGCGCCTTTCATTACCTTCGCCAGTTCTTCTCTGCCTTGAGCCACGGCACGGCGCCGGGAGTGGAAAATCCGCAAGTCCGCGGTGTTCTCCTTGTGGCGGAGGATATTCACTTGAGCGACGACGGTTCGCTGGACGTGGTTTCACACCTGGCCGCCACGTGCCAGGGTTTCCCGATCATGATTCTGTGTGCGGCCCGGCCGACGTTGCTCGAGCGACGCCCCGCCTGGGGCGAAGGACATCCCGCTCAGGCGCGCCTGCCCCTGGAAGCGCTGACCCGACGCGAAAGCCGTTCGCTGGTCGAGAGCACCTTGTGCAAGGCCGGTGAGATTCCGCAGGCACTCGAGGAACTCATCGTGGGTGGCGCCGAAGGGAATCCGTTTTTTATCGAAGAGATTATCAAGATGCTGATCGACCAAAAGGTGATCGTGCCGGGGCCGGATCGGTGGCGAATTGAGCCTGAACGTCTTGCCGCCGCTCGTGTTCCCCCCACGCTTACCGGCGTTCTGCAGGTGCGCCTCGACAGCCTGTCTCCGGCCGAGCGCGCCGCCTTGCAACGGGCGGCCGTGGTGGGTCGTGTGTTCTGGGATCGCGCGCTCGAAGAATTGTGTTCGGTGGACAAGATCTTGGCGGGGAGCAGCGGCAGCATTGGGAATCTTCCCCGAACAGCCATCCCCGAAGCCCTGGCGGGTTTGCGGCAAAAGGAACTTATCTTCCGCCGCGAAGCTTCGTCGTTTGCCGGCGCCACCGAGTATGTTTTCAAACACGAACTGCTGCGCAATGTTACCTATGAAGGTGTCCTGAAAAAATTCCGGCGGGAGCACCATGCCCATGCTGCGGAGTGGTTGATCCAGCAAAGCGGTGAACGCGTTGGGGAATTTGCCAGCCTGGTCGCGGGCCACTTCGAACAGGCCGGGCGACCTTCCGAAGCAGCCGATTGGTACGGGCGGGCCGGTCAGCAGGCGCGTGCCGGCTATGATCCGTCCATGGCCGTCGAATATTTTCGGAAAGCCTTAAACTTGCTGGGAGCTGCGAATACCAGTAGCAGCAATGCGCAACCCGGCACGATTCCACCGAGTCCGAGTGAGTTTGAGCCGCGGGACGTTCTTGCCAAACGCGTGGAATGGCTCGAAGGCCTGGCTGATGGCCTTGGTCACCAGGCCAATTTCGTTCAGGCCATCGAAGTGGCCGAACAGATGCGCGGCCTGGCTGAACGGCTGGGCGACAACCTGGCGCTGGCGCGCGCCTGGAATCACCTCGCCTACCTGCAGGAACGCCGGGGTGATAATCGCGCGTCGGTCCTCGCTTCGGAGCAGGCTGAACGATTCGCGGCCAACTGCGACTCCAACGGCCGCCGGGAACAGATTCGCGCCCTTTACCTGAAAGGTTGGGCCCTTTATCGGCTGGCCGATTGGGAGCCGGTGCTCGCCCTGGCCACACGCACGGCCACTCTCTGCGCCGAGTGCGGCGACCGGCCGGGTCTGGCCAATAGTTGCAAGCTGCACGGCGTCGTCCACCTCCAGTACGGACACTATACCGAGGCCGACCGATATTTCGAACAAGGATTGGCTTTGAGCCTGGAAACCGGCGACCGGCGCAACGCGGGCGCCATGTGGAGCAATCTGGGAGAGAGCGCGCGTCTCCGTGGCGACTTCGCTACCGCCGTTGGCTTTTACCAAAAGGCCCTGGGGATCGCGCGCCAAATCGGGCATCGTGAAAGCGAGACGATTTACCTTAGCAACTTGAGCGGCGCCCGTGTCGGCCTGGGCGAGTTCGAGCAGGCGGAAGCCGGGTTGCGCGAAGCGATCAAACTCAGCACCGGCGCGAAGTCAGGCTTCCTCTCCGAAGCCTTGAGCTTTTTAGCTGAGGCTTGCCTGGGCCAGGAGAAAACCGACGACGCCCGGGATGCCGCTCAGCGGGGCCTGGCCCTGGCGCGCGAAAGTGAAAACGAGCTCGATTATGCCTTCGCCTGGCGTGTGCTGGGCCGGGTCAACGCACGGGGCAGACCCGAATTAGTCACGACCTCGGCCTCCCGCTCCGAGTCCACTTCGCCCGAGGCTTGCTTTGCCGAAAGCCTGCGACTTTTCAAGAAGATCAATGCGGATGCCGAGCAAGCCCGCACGCTGCGAGCGTGGGCCGAATATGAGAGGCGGCGTGGCCATGCCGCCTCTGCTGAAAAAATGAATATCGAGGCCAGAGCCATTTTCGAACGGCTGAACATGGCCGCGGAAATTGCGCGTACTCCGCTGGCGGATGAAGTGAGGAGTCCCTAATTTCGCGTGCTTTACAGCCGCAACAAATCCGGCTAAACCGCTGTCGAATAAAACCTCTATGAACAAAATCAAAACCGCACTGCTCGTTGCCGCTCTCCTGTCAGGCCCGCTGCCGATGCTCGCCCAGCGGGCGCGCGTCAGTCCTCATGAAACCATCAGCACCGTGATTGGCGAACGCCGCACCGGCTGCCGCGTTACCATCACCTACGGCCGTCCGTATGCCAAAGACCCTCGGGGTACTGAGAACCGCAAGATTTGGGGAGCGCTTGTACCGTATGACAAACCCTGGCGCATGGGCGCGGATGAAGCCACCACCTTGATCACCCAGCAGCCGCTGGTATTCGGCGAAACTACAATCCCGGTCGGCGCGTACACGTTATACATGGTTCCCTCCGAAAGCGGCGCCTCGAAGCTCGCCTTCAGCACCCGCTTGGGCCAATGGGGCATTCCCGTCGAGGAAACTCACGATCTCGCCCGTGTCGATCTGAAGAAGGACTCAGTGGACAAGCCGATAGACCAGTTCACCATTACGATCGAGAATAATCCGGCGGGCGGCGGCATCCTGAAGTTCAAATGGGAAAGCACCGAGTATTCCGTGCCGTTCACGGTTAAGAAGTAGCCTTATGAAAACCGCCTTCGCCTGTTTCCTACTTCTGAGTTCCATGAGCCTCTTCGCCCAACCCAAAGTTATACGTCTCCATGATGGCCCCGCGCCGGGCTCCGAAAACTGGAAGCAACAGGAGAAAGAAAGCACCCGCAACTTTTGGAACACGCGCATCGTCTACAACGTTGCCAATCCAACCCTGACGGTTCTGCTGCCGCCGGCGGGAACCGCCAATGGCACCGCCGTCGTGATTTGCCCCGGCGGCGGCTTCTTCGCGCTCTCGATCGACAGCGAGGGTCTCGACGTCGCCCGCTGGCTGAACGGCAAAGGCGTCGCCTGTTTCGTCCTTAAATACCGGCTGGTAGAATGCCACACCGACGATCCCACGCAGGAGATCATGACCAAAGGCAACCTCGATACCGTGGTCGCGCCGGTCGTCAAACTGGCAATCGCGGACGGCAAAGCCGCCGTCGCGTACGCTCGCAGTCATGCGGCGGAATACGGCGTCAATCCGCAGCGTATCGGGATCATGGGCTTTTCTGCCGGCGGCACCGTGACTGCCGGCGTTGCCTTGGAATACGATGCAGCCTCGCGGCCGAACTTTGTCGCGCCCATCTACCTCCAATACGATTGGACCGGCAAGCCGCCCGTGCCGGCCGACGCGCCGCCCATGTTCATCCTGGCCGCCTCCGACGATCCGCTCGGCCTGGCGCCGCACAGCGTGGCCCTTTACGGCGACTGGACGAAAGCGAAGAAATCCGCCGAGCTGCATCTCCTGGCCAAAGGCGGCCACGGCTTCGGCATGCGCAAACAGAATCTCCCTTCCGACCATTGGATCGAACTCTTCGCCGCCTGGCTTGAAGGGCAGGGGTTTCTTAAACCTCCCACCGCAGGCTAACCCGGATATTTCACAGCCGTCCGGGGTTCCTGTTAACACCGCGGCTTTAGCCCGGTGTAGGGCAGGTCGTGCGAATAACAACTGTTTTAACAGTTCGTCTGCCCGCTGGATTATGCGGCGGACGTAGCCGCCGCTGAAAGTGACGGGCAGCGACAAGGCCTACCGGCAGTTCACCACCCAGGATCTTCTGGAGTTCGTCAGCGCCGTCCTCGCCCGATACCGGCGCTGGGTGATGTAACCTCCACCAACAAATTGCGCGTAGACTAGGAAATACCCGGGTTGAGAACACGCACCTATGTGTCATGATCACCACGCGTCGTCGCCTTTTTTCGGTGCCGTAAGCACCTTTACGTCAAAGGGCCGGTCCAGTCCTTCGGGTGGCCGACTACTGGTAACACTCCATACGCCATGGTTTGACAATGATTCCCGGCTCGACGAATTTAATGCGCCGACAAGGACCACCAGGCCGAAGAGTCGCGGCGTCTGACCTAAACAGGCTGTAAGGGGCAAATCTGCTGCTGCGTGCATGTAGCGGCGGAGGTTTTCCCGTAGCGATTTCCAAAGCCGCCATTATGGAAAAATTTATCTGCATTCACGGGCATTTCTACCAACCCCCGCGCGAGAATCCCTGGCTCGAAGCCGTCGAGCTCCAGGATTCAGCGGCGCCGTACCACGATTGGAATGAGCGCGTCACGTTCGAATGTTACGCGCCCAACGCCACGGCGCGCATCTTCGATCCGAAAAACCGGATTGCCGAAATCACGAATAACTATTCCAAAATCAGCTTCAATTTCGGACCCACGTTGCTGGCCTGGATGAAAGAGAAAATGCCGGAAATCCATGATGCCATCGTGGCGGCGGACAAAGTCAGCCGCGAGCGGTATTCGGGGCACGGGTCGGCCATGGCGCAAGTGTATAATCACATGATCCTGCCTCTGGCCAATGCGCGCGACAAGCATACCCAAGTCTATTGGGGCATCCGCGATTTCGAATCGCGCTTCGGTCGCAAGCCAGAAGGGATGTGGCTGTCCGAAACTGCGGCCGACACGGCGACGCTTGAGGCGTTGGCTGAACAAGGCATCAAATTCACCGTCCTTTCACCGTACCAGGCCAGCCGGACCAGGGAGCATGGCAAACGCCATTGGCGCGATGTCAACGGCGGCAAGGTGGATCCGACCCGCGCTTATGAAGTGCGGCTGCCGTCGCGGCGGCGCATAACGGTGTTCTTTTACGACGGGCCGGTCTCGCAGGCGGTGGCGTTCGAACACCTGCTGAGTTCGGGTGAACGCTTCGCCAACCGCTTGACGAGCGCGTTCAACAACGAGCGGCAGTGGGATCAACTCGTCCACATCGCGTCCGACGGCGAATCCTACGGCCATCATCATCGCCAGGGCGAAATGGCCCTCGCCTATGCTTTAAAGTACATCGAGGACCAAAAACTGGCGCGGCTGACCAATTACGGTGAGTACCTCGAGAAACATCCGGCAACGCACGAGGCGCAAATCCACGAGCCGAGCGCGTGGAGCTGTCCGCACGGCGTGAACCGCTGGATGGCCGACTGCGGCTGCAATAGCGGCGGACACGCGGGCTGGAACCAGGGCTGGCGCGCGCCTTTGCGCCAGGCCCTCGATTGGCTGCGCGACGAGCTGACCCCCCTCTATGAAGCTAAAGCCCGCGAGCTCCTGCGCGATCCCTGGCTGGCGCGCAATGAATATATCGCTGTGATTCTGGATCGCTCGCCCGAGTCGCGTGACAAATTCTTCCGCGAACAGGCTGCGCGCGAGTTGAACGAGGCCGAGCAGGTCAACGTCTTCAAATTGCTCGAAATGCAGCGGCACGCGTTGCTGATGTATACTAGTTGCGGCTGGTTCTTCGACGAACTTTCCGGCATCGAAACCGTCCAGGTAATTCAGTACGCCGCCCGGGCTTTGCAACTCGCCCAGGAGGTCCTCGGCAAAGACCTCGAGCCGGGCTTTCTCGAACGCTTGTCGGCGGCTCACAGCAACATTCCTCAGCATCACGACGGCCGCTGGATTTATGAGAATTTCGTCAAGCCGGCGATGATCGACCGCGCCAAAGCCGCCGCGCACTACGCCATCAGCTCACTGTTCCGGCAGTACAGCGAAAGCACCCAGCTTTTCTGCTATTCATTCATCGACGAACACCGCGACCTGCGCACCTCCGGCAAACACCGGCTGGCCATCGGCCGCTCGCGGGTCGTGTCCGAAATCACCCAGGAATCAGAGGTGCTGACCTATGCGATTCTGTACATGGGCGAGCACAACCTGACCGGCGGCGTGCGCGCTTTCGGGTCGCTCCAGGACTACGAGTTGATGCACCGCGAAATTCTGGCCGCGTTCGAGGCCGGCGATCTCCCGGAAACTATTCGGCTGATCGATCAGCATTTCGGCAAAGCTTCCTACTCGCTCAAATCGCTCTTTAAAGACGAACAACGCCGCATCATGGATGAAATCATGGCCTCCACTCACGAGGACCTGGAAAGCCGCTTCCGCCTGATCGCGGAGCGTTACACGCCGCTCATGAAGTTTCTCCAGAACCTCGGCGCTCCACTCCCGGCCGGGTTGGAAACCGCCAGCGATATCGTGCTGCAATCCGACATCCGGCGGCTTATCGACGGTGACCCGATCGATTTCGACCGCCTCTCCGGCTTGCTCCAGGAGGCCCAAACTCATAATGGCCGTGTGCTCGATCCCCAAATCAGTTTCGTCGTCAAAAACCGCATGGAGCGCATGATTCAGCACCTGGTCGAAAAACCCGACGACCTCGACGGCATGCGGATGCTCGAACGATTGGCGACGCTCATGATGCCGCTGCCGCTGGGTTTGAACCTTTGGAAGGTCCAGAATACGTACTGGGAAATGTTTCAGAAGATCGCGCCGGATTTTCGCCAACGTGTGGATGCCGGCGATGCTGAAGCCCACGAGTGGCTGCAGCAATTCCTGTCCCTGGGCGAACGCCTCGGCTTCGCCGTGCCAAGCCTGAACCAGATCCCGCAACCAGTGGAGATGGCGGCGTGAGAATTGGAAAATCCCCTTTCGCGAATGCGCATGAAATGGAGCAACCCGCTCGGGACGCGAACATCGAACGTTCAACTTCCAACATCCAATCCTGAACTCAATGAAGTGCCTCGTTAGAGGTTGGAAGTTGGATGTTGGAAGTTCGACGTTCGAGCTTCGATTCATGAAAGGGCAGACGCTGGGCGACCCATGAAAGAGAATCAGAGATCATCCGGCTTCGCGTCAGGCCCCAAGCGGCCCGCGTACCCAAACTTGCGCGTTCCGCTCGCCACCTATCGGTTGCAGTTCAACGACGATTTCACCTTTGAACAAGCGACGGAAGTAACCGATTACCTGCGCGATTTAGGCATTTCAGACTGTTACGCTTCCCCGATTTTCCGCGCGCGAGCGCAAAGCTCCCACGGCTATGATGTGTGCAGTTTCGAGGAGATTAATCCCAGTCTGGGAGGAGCGTCTGCCTTCCAAAGCTTTGCCGCGCAGCTTCGCGAACTCGGGATGGGCCTGCTGGTCGACATGGTTCCCAACCACATGGCGGCCGATGCCTGCAATCCCTGGTGGCGGGATGTCCTTAAGCGAGGCAAATCCTCACGCTACGCTTCCTGGTTCGACATCGACTGGCACCGCCCGAGCCCTGAGCTTCGGGAAAAAGTTCTGCTGCCGGTCTTGGAGGATGACTACCGCAACGTGCTCGAGTCGGGGAAATTGAAGCTGGTTCTGGAACCGTGGGGGCCTGCGATCGCTTATTATGATCGGCGGTTTCCGATCAGTGGGGCAGGGGGGGCGCCAGGCGGCGCTCCTTCCCATGAACCTCCCGAACGCGCGCCGCTGACTACCCTCTCCTCCTCGGGAGGAGAGGGGTTGGGGGTGAGGAGGCAGGTCCAAAGGGAACAGGCTCCGCCCCATGAACAGGAAACAAGGGACCCCTCACCCCGACCCTCTCCTCTTCCGAAGGTAAGAGGGGGAAGCGAACTGAGTCCGGAGAAATATGCCGCGTCATCCTCCCAGCTCGAGCACCTGCTGGCGCAGCAACATTACCGCCTGGCTTGCTGGCGGCTCGCGCCCGAAAAAATAAACTACCGTCGTTTTTTTGATATCACAGAACTGGTGAGCGTTCGCATGGAGCTGCCGGAAGTCTTTGCCGCCACCCATGAGCTGCTGCTGCGCTTGATCAAGGATGGACTCGTCACAGGTTTGCGCATCGACCACCCTGACGGCCTGTGGGACCCGCAACAGTACTGCGAGCGGCTCCAAGCGGCCTGCCGAAAAGCGAGCTCCTCAGATGCTAAGGCCGCCTCTTTCGCGCCTGGCTCTCAAGCTTTTTACATCGTGGTTGAGAAAATCTTGACCGGCGATGAACAGTTGCCGCCGGATTGGCCCGTCGCCGGGACCACGGGTTATGACTTTCTGATCCAGCTAAATGGCTTGTTCGTCAATACCTCGAAAGGACCTGCTTTGGAGAAGATATACGAGCGATTTTGCCACAGCCCGACGAAGCCGTTTCGAGCAATCGTTCATGAAAGCAAAAAGCTGGTGCTGCGAAAGTCCTTCGCCGGCGAGTTGACGGCGTTGGCGCGGCGGCTTCAGAGTCTTGCCGGGGTATTGCAACCAGGCTGGGAGCTTGCTTTGGAAGCGGCACGCGATGCGCTAACCGAAGTCGTGGCTGCGTTTCCTGTCTACCGCACTTACATCGGCGAAAAAACTCCTGAGCCAACCGCCCAGGATCGCCAACATATCATCCATGCCATTGCCGAGGCCAAAGCGGCAGCGGAAGCTGCGGAGGGCGCATCTGGTCACAACGACCAAGGGGCGGGGACGTCCCGTCCCCGACGGTACTCAAATGCGAGCCCGCAGGGACGAGACGTCCCCGCCCAGGTCGCAGGGCAATCTGGTGGTACTGTCAAGATGGGCTCAGCTACGGGTTCCGGTGTGTATGATTTTATCCAAAATCTGCTCTTGCTTCAGCCCGGGCGTGATCAAGATGAAGCCCAGCAGCGCGGTGTTCGCGAGTTCGTGATGCGTTTCCAGCAACTGACTGCGCCGGCAATGGCCAAAGGGCTGGAAGATACCGCCTTCTACAATTATGACCGGCTGGTTTCACTGAATGAGGTCGGCGGCGATCCCGGCCGGTTTGGCACCGGGCTTGATGCTTTTCACGACTACAATCTTCGCAAAGCGGAACATTGGCCGCATTCAATGTTGGCCACGGCGACACATGACACGAAACGCGGTGAGGACCTTCGCGCTCGCATCAATGTAATTTCTGAACTGCCCGATGAATGGGAACGCGCCGTCATGCGCTGGCGCGCGCTCAATGCGGATAAAAAAAGCACCGTGGACGGAGAATTGGCGCCCGATGCCAACGACGAATATCTTTTGTATCAAACGCTGGTCGGCGCATGGCCTGCCGATCCAGTCGATCGCAATATGCTGTGCAATCGTATCGCCGCGTTTATGCTCAAGGCGATTAAGGAAGCCAAGGCTCACACGTCCTGGACGGACCCGAATACCGCCTATGAGAGAGCAACTCAATTATTTGTAGAACGAACGCTCTCGCAGCCGAATTCGTTTATCGATGAGCTCCTGCCGTTTCAACGCCGCGTTGCCTTTTTTGGACAGTTTAATTCACTCTCGCAGACTCTGATCAAAATCGCGGCGCCGGGCGTGCCCGATTTTTACCAGGGCACTGAATTATGGGATTTCAGCCTGGTCGACCCTGATAACCGCCGGCAGGTAGACTATGGTTTGCGCCGGCGGCTGCTCAATGAGTTGAAAGAAGCATGTGGCAACGGTGCAAATGACGCCTTTGCGACGGAAACGGCTGCTGGTTTTGGCTTTCGTCCCGAAGCCAAACTCTACCTCATCTGGCGCGCCCTGGAATGCCGGCGCCGTCACCAGGAGCTGTTTGAGCGCGGCAGCTACCAACCTCTTTCTGCTGAAGGTCCAAAGCAGGAGCATGCGTGCGCCTTCGCCAGGATATTGGATGGCAAGGCCGTCATCACTGTAGCGCCGAGGCTGGTGGTCGGGCTCGCGGCCGGCGTTGAGCGGGCACCGCTGGGACCTGATGTCTGGCAAGATGCTGTGCTCGCGATGCCCAGCGAACTGGCCGATCGTGAACTTCGCAACGCAGTGACTGGGGAAACTGTTCGCGTCGACGATCAAAACCGTGCGCGGATGGCTGAGGTGTTGCGGTCGTTTCCGGTGGCAATACTGGAGCGAAGCTCAACCGCAGAGGCGCCAAGACCGCAGAGAAACGCAGAGAAGACAGAAAAATTGAAGACATAAAAATGAGATTGTACTGAAGCATAGAAAAACGAAGGCCGCGGCGAAACGCAGAGAAAAACAGGCACGAAAAAACACAAAAGAGAAACCCTCAACCGCTAATAAACGCTAATGGGCTAATGAACCTGAGTCCCTTGATTCGCGTGCATTCGCGGTTAAATCATTCGCAGCCTGCGAGCAATTTCGACTATTGCAACTCACAGAAGACTCTAAACTGAAGTAGGAGAGTCATTCTTTCCTGCGGTTTTAAGCCAGCATCGTAACACCTCGGCGACGCTCCAGGCCTGGGCGATGCAGCCGCGCGGCGTGTAGGGTGCCTCAGCATCGAAGATTTCATTGATCGAGCCAACACAACCTTCATTCAAATGCGCGCTGAATCCCTCGAGGCACTTGCGGGCGCCGGCGAGGTCCTCAGGATAGACCTTGAGCCAGGCATCGATGAACGGGCCTATAAGCCAGGCCCAAACCGTTCCCTGATGATACGCGGCGTCGCGAGCGCGCAGGTCTCCAAAGTATTTCGGTTTGTAATCCGGATGACCCGGGCTGAGCGAGCGCAGACCAACCGGCGTTAGCAAACTATGGCGAACAATCTCCAGGACCGGTTTCCAATGCTCTGGTTCGAGCACAGGATGCGTGAGCGAGAAGGACAATAGCTGGTTTGGCCGACACGCATTGTCGTCTCCCTGTTCGCCATCGATCACATCATACAGATAGCCGCCGGACGCATACCAAAAACGGCGATTGAAAGATTCCTTTGCGCGCGCTGCATGCTCGGCGATTGCCCGCGCGGCTTCGTCGTGTTCTTCCTCTAACCAGATCTTGAGCAAGCAAAGTGCGTTATACCAAAGCCCATTAATTTCGACTGCCTTGCCGCGGCGCGGCGTGACAACCCAGTTATCCACTTTGGCGTCCATCCAGGTCAGTTGGTAACCGGGCGCGCCTTGTTTCAGGAGCCCGTCTTTGGAGTCTACCTGGATGCCGAAATCAGTGCCGCGCAAATGGCGTTCGACGATCTCCTGCAGCTTCGGCAATACCAGTCGCAGAGTTCCACGATCGCCGGTTACCTCGACGTATCGGCTCAGGGCATGAAAGAACCAAAGCGTGGCGTCGGCTGTGTGGTAAAGCCCTTCGTTCTTTCCTTCCGGAAAAAGATTCGGTATCAGCCCGTGGCGGATGTAATGGGCGAACGTTCGCAGAATCCAGCCGGCTTCGCTATGCCTATGCGTCGTCAGCGTCAGCCCTTCGAGACTGATCATCGTATCCCGGCCCCAATCGGTGAACCAGTGATAGCCGGCGATCACCGTTCTGATTTCATCGCCCGCAGCGTGCGCGCGCGCGGCATCCTGGACCCGGCCGGCAGGAGTGATAATGAATTGGTCGGCGGCCAGGACGAGATCAGCCGCGGGAGTGTTGTGAGCGGCAGGTGCAGCCGATGCGATGAGGCGCCGATGGCGCTCGTGATAGAAACCGACCGCCTCTTGTGGTGTGAGCGCTAACATGGTGCTCCACCACTCGGTTGACGCGATGAGTGTGGCGTCACGTCTTGGGCGCAGGCAGACGCTGAAATACCCGGGACTCCAGAGAGAGCCGCGCGCCGGATATCCGCGCTCCGCCTCCTTTTGGTAATAGATTTCGCGGCGGGAGCCGCCGTCATAGGTGAACGAGGAGTGGTCGCCCCAGAGCACCAGGCGCAGAGTCGGCAAAATCCCGTCGGCTGAGACTTCGTAATGGTCGCCGGTGACGCACCAATGATAGCCCTCCTGGGGGCCTTCATCGACCGAATGCTCGTGGCCCCGGAAGTGCATCGAAGGTCGTAATTCGAGATGCACTGCTTCCTGGTCGGAAACCAAATGATAATTGACATGGACCGTGTTTTGTCCGTGGAGGAACAGGACGTGTTTCTCCAGAATGACGTTATCGACTTCGTAACGCCAAATAGGCAGCCCGTTCTCGAGCCGAAATTCGGTGATGCGATGTCCGGAGGCGATGGAATCCTCCGGACGATTGCTTTCCTCGGCGCCGACTGATATACGGCGGCCGTCCGCCAGTCTCACAAACTCCGCCAGGTGATTCAGCATCACCATGCGGCCGAACGGCGCCGGTAACGCTGCGACCAGCAAACCGTGATAACGCCAAGTGACGCTGCCAGCAATGGTGCCGGAGGCGTAGCCGCCGAGTCCATTGGTTGCCAGCCATTCCCGACATAGAATGTGACGAGCCTGCTCCCCTCTCGTTTGCGTCAGGTCAATTCGACGAACGAGATTGTCCATATATGAGGAGCTCCAAGTCTGCCCACCTCAGTAAAAACCACGAAATACACTAAATACACGAAAGGAGAACAGCCCTTTAGCCCGGGCTGTCATGCCGGGGACAAAAGGATCGCCGCGTGTCCTGGGAGGATCCAATTGGCATCGGTCTTGAGCAGCGGCATGCCGCTCCCGCCATAAATCGGATTTTCGCTCGACCATTTCAGTGCCCATTGCCGGCCTGCGGGCGGCGCCAGCAATGGTTCGGGAACTGGCGTAAGCTGCCGATCTACTCCCAAATTGATCAACAACAAGCGGTCGTCTTCGTTCTCGCCAAAAAAGCGCAGCACAAACGATGTAGTTCCCAGCACCGCACCATCGATGCCTGCACTGCGAGGGTTTGCGAAAACCGGATCCTCCCGGCGCAGGCGCAAGAGGTCGTAATGCATTTGATAGGTTCCGGCATGGAGTTCACGCTCGCGCCAACTCAGCTTGCACTGCTGGAACGTTTCTTCCGAGTGGGGCGGAGCCATAAATGCTTCGCTGCCGGTAGCGGCCGCGCTGGGGAACTGGCTGAGAAATTGGCGTCGGCCGCCCGCTACCAGCCGCGCCAAATCTGGTTTGTGGTCGGCAAAGAATAGAAACGGCGCCGACGCTCCGAATTCCTGGCCCTGGAAAAGCATGGGCGTCCCCGGACCGAGCAGCAGGAGCGCGGTGAGGGCGCGGTAATCGCCTGGCCGGGCGAATTGATCGACGCGCCAGCCATGCAGGGAATTGGCGACCTGGTCGTGGTTCTGCAGGCTGTTCACGAATTGCTCAGGGCTCACGCCGTCGGTGGGCGTGCCTCGTTGTTTACGCTGCCACGCATACCACTGGCCCTGGTACAGAAAACCGCGTTTAGCGGCCGAAATAAATTCCTGCGGGGACCCCTTGTAATCGCTGAAATACGCTTCCGGCCGTCCGGCCAGCGCCACCCGGGCGCTGTGATGAAAATCATCATTCCAAATGGCGTCGAGGCCGTAGCCGCCCTGGTTGTGCGGCCTTACGAGTTGGGCATGCTGGCTTTCATTCTCCGCCACGACGTAGATTCCGCGGCCGCGGGCAGCCCGCCGCGCGGCTTGAGTCAGCTCCGATAAAATGTGCTGAGGGGAAACGTCGAAGATCTGTTGCGTGGCATCGAGCCGTAAGCCATCGAGGTGGAATTCCTCAACCCAGTAAGCCGCATTAGTGACAAAAAATTCGCGCACCGGGCCGCTGTTCTTCCCGTCAAAATTGATCGCCTCACCCCACTCATTGGCGTAACGGTCGGTGAAGTAATCGTCCGAGAATTGTTTCAGGTAATTCCCATCCGGGCCGAGATGATTGTAGACCACGTCCAGGATCACACCCAGTCCTGTTTGGTGCGCGCGATCGACGAATGAGCGAAAGTCATCGGGAAGACCGTAGAGCCGTGTGGGCGCGTATAGACCCACTCCGTCGTAGCCCCAGCCGAAGCGGCCTGGGAAATCGGCAACGGGCATGACCTCGATCAACGTAATTCCCAAACGCGCCAATTCGGGCAATTGTTCCGCCGCGGCAGCCAAGGTGCCTTCCTCGGTAAATGTGCCCAGGTGCAGTTCGTAAATGACCTGGCCGGCGCGCTGCACACCGCGCCACTTGGGGTCGGTCCAGTGAAACTGGCCCGGGTCGATGATCTGCGAGGGCCCGTGCGGTCCCTCCGGCTGGAAACGTGAGGCTGGGTCGGGAAAGACTCCGGTATCGAGCTTGAACTTGTAGTGCCAGCTGCACTCGCAGTCGGCTGCAAGGCCGGCAAAAAAACCGCGCCCGTCCGGTTCCAATTCGATTTGTTGGAACTTTCCGGCTTTAAATGAATCCGGCGAAGCAAATTGAACAGAAACATGCCGCGATTTGGGCGCCCAAACTCGAAAATGGACACCCTGCCCCGGGACCAGCTCAGCGCCGATTGGAAGTCGACGGGGGACGGTTACCTTGTGTTTAACCTTCGTTTGTTTGCCACTGGACACAGCTTCTGCCATGACACTCCTTCCATCCATAAACTCTCAAACAATAATACAGGGTTTCTCCGCGGCAATGGGGGATTTTAAGTGCGGAGTGCGGAATGGGAAGGTGCGGAATGTAGGATTTTGGGAAGATTTTCGAGATGCTGAAGATCCACGCAACAGAAAAGCCAGGCAAAGTCCTTACCAATTGGAGTACCGACGGGCCCAACGCCGGTCTGCATCCGGCCTAGCAGAGAATCGGCAGCTTTGGCTTAAGAAAGTGTTACGGGGAGCGGTTTCCTGAGCAGCGTGGTTTGGTCACTGGCTCGGGCATTACGAGCTTCGTCGCGGATGCGGGCGGATTCCATGAGCAGCATTTCCCACGACCCGTGAACGGTGCGTTGCGCAGGTTTGTTGTAGGGATACGAATGGAACTGTCCATCTTCCAGGGAGAGGAGATGGTGAAGAGCTTTTTCGCCGGAGAGCTGGCCGGCGATGGCATGGACGATCGCGCCGGATTCAATGTAGATCTCTCCTTCCGGCTGGGCCGTTTGAATTTGGAGAATGCAGGAGCTGCGGCGGAGACATTCAATTTGGATGATGTCCGCCAGGCCGACCTGCCGCAACGTGCCGGAGAATCCTTCCGGATGGCGCCAGGTGAGCAAATCATTCAGGACGTTGAAAACAAAGTGGAATCCGTCGCGCGTAACAGGTTTTTCCAGGAACAGTTCGGCGCCAGCCGCGAGGCACTGAGCGCGGAGAGTTTCATTGGCGACCGCGGTTAATACCACAAGCTTAATCTCCGAGTGGCGGCGCCTCAGCATGGCGAGCAACTGCAAGCCGTCGAGCATCGGCATGTGGATGTCGAGAACGACAAGTTCGAGTTGGGATTCCTTGATCAGGTGGAGGGCCTGGTCAGCTCCGCAGGCGGTTTGAATTTCCCAAGCGCCGCCGGAGAGTTGGTTGAAGAGCTCGCCAGCCGTCTCGAGAAAGGCCATGCTGTCATCCACGAGGAGCAAGCGGTACTTTCTAGGGCGGCCGTTCGCCGGTGTTGGCGAAGGGTTAGCGGGCTCAGGGTCAGAGGTCGGAGTGTTGGAGGGCGGAGAAGCTACCAGCCTGAGCTCGATTTCGCCAACGCGCAAAACCTGGCCGAATGCCAACAAGCCCTCCGTGATAGGGGTGTCTTTGATGAAGGTGCCATTGGTTGAGCCCAGGTCGCGCACGAGGAGTTCATTATCGCGAAGCAATACCTCGCAGTGCCGGCCTGAAACCGACTGCTCGGCGAGCTGCAAGTTATTGCCCGGGGCGCGGCCAATTGTCACCCAGCGCCAGCCCAACTCGCAGGTTAGGCCGGCTTGCGATTCTGAGACTACCACGAGTTTAGCCATTGTCTCAAAAAATGCCTATACACGGTTCCATTTTGGGGCATGAGAAAGCTGGTTTCGTTCCATTCTCATTTTTGTAAAACTAAAAGGCGGCAGACTTGCTCGGACCCGAAGTTAGGGGGTGGGTCTGAGTCAGCCAATCTGCATTCGAAGAGGGATTTGGTTAGAACCTGGCCGCTTACTTTTCCGCGTTATCAGCAGGATGCGCGCGACGGGACAACTCGCGTTGAAGGTAAGTGTCGGGTGGGGCTTGTTCGTAAGCGGAATACCAGATGTCTCCGAGGAATTGGGCAGCCTTGAGCAGCTGACCTTCCAGGAAAGCTCGGCCTTCCGGCGAACCATTTTGGCCGTCACTGGGCAGTTTGCCTTCCTTTTGCAATTGATAGAGCGGCTCGACCTGCTTGTTCTGGTCGAGGATGAAGAGTGCGGCGGCCTGGAAGACTTCTTCCGGGTGCGCGGTCCGACCGTTGATGGTGACCAGGTGAGCAGGGCGAAGTTTAGCTGCCATGTTTTTTTCGTTAATACCGCCATGGCGGAGGAAGCCGTCGATCTGGCTATGGAAGCTGTAATTGGTTGTGTAGCCGTTAGGGTTTGGGACCTTGTCGGCGCGCCAGCCGTGGTGGTGGATGGTGGTGTGCAGCGGTTGGGCGGCGTCGCCAATATAATGGCCCGTGACGCCCATGACGTAGATGACGTTCGCCTGGGCGTTAGCGATTTCCACCGGCGTCCCATTCGTTTCGAATGCCCGTAGGTACGCGCAGCAGGATTTGAGCTTGCCGTAATTTTCTGCAATCGCCCAAGGCAAAAGCCCGACGAGCTCGCGGGTGTGGTCGACGTTCCGCGGGTTGTCGTATTCCGCGAACTTTTCCGGATGGGCTTTGCGCACTATGGCCAGGTCCGCAATGAAATCGCCACGCATGATGGGCAGCAGTTCGGGTTTGAGGCCGTAATCAGCTAACTGTTCGAGATCGATGTAATGCTCGGGTCCGGTGCAGTTGCTCAACGGCAACTCTTCGCGGGCGACGTTGCGCCAGCGATCGGGTTCGCCGGCGAGGAACGCAATGCGTTCGGCGGCGTCCGCCTTATGAACGAACGCTGGGAAATTGGTGGGCAGCGAGGCGAGCGCCAACTGGTTCACGAGCCGGTGGCCTTCGTAATCCCAGGCGTGGGCCGCGAGGTGGAGTCCGAGCAGAATTGCCAAAATGATCCAGGTTTTCTTCATGTTCAAATGGGAGATCTTGTTTACATCATGAGCCGAAGTGAGAGGGAGAGGAAGAAACTCCCCTCACCCCAGCCCTCTCCCGAGGCCGGAACGATTCAGGTGGCGTTTGGTGGTGCTGCGGGTTGAGACTGTGTTTTGTATGAAAAAAACCACTCAACCACACACAGGCAGCACTCACCAAACGGTGATGGAGATTAGCACTCGCAAGGGAAGTCAGTCCATTC
>CAZUVM010000211.1:0-55197 GCA_964623885.1 uncultured Verrucomicrobiota bacterium | reverse complement strand
CACCCTTTTGGCACAACGATACCCCTCCTCGGGTAACAGTTACTTTTGGCGCACGGCGACCGTCCGAAGCTGCGTCAATTCGTGCCATCGGACAGGACCTGCAACGGAGACGCCGCCGCGCGCCAGTTTGGATCCGGCTTGCGTCTTTCGGTCAAAATGATGACCGCTGCCAAAAGCCCCAGGAAGCCGCAGCCAATCCATAGCGCTGCGGGGCTGGCAGAGAAAACCAATAACCCAAGGCTGGGGCCGAATACAAACGCCAGGGCCCAAACCATTCCGTACGTTCCCATGTACAGCCCGCGCTGGTTGGCAGGCGCGAGATCGGCAACGTACGCCGCACCCACCGGCATGCTGGTCATTTCGCCGAATGTAAATAGAGCTGTGGTTAGCAGCATTAAAGGCAGCGTGCGCGTGAGCGCGTTCGAAGCGAAGCCAATACCGATGAGCAGGTAACCAAGCGCCATCACGCGCCGCGCCGCGAAGCGCTTGGTTATGGTTGTCAGCGGCAACTCGCACAGAACGACCAGAGCTCCATTCAAAGAGATTACCAGACCATAGGTGGCGGCGGAGAATCCACTGCGTGTGATTTGCAAGCTCATGGTCGAGAACGCCTGCACAAAAACCATTCCTATTGCGAGCGAGGCGCAGACGATTTGCCGAAACCGACGATCATCCCTTAGCACCCGGATCGTTTCCACCAGGGTGCCGGCTGTTCGTGTGCCGCGCAGGCCCGCAGGCAAAGCAAACCAGGCCACTACACCGTAAAGCAGCGACGTGCCGGCATCGCCGATAAACAGCCAAAGAAAGGATTTCTTAGCCAAAAATCCCGCGGTGGCCGGTCCGAACGCCCATCCGGCGTTGAAAGCCATGCGGTACGCGGCATAGGCGGTGACCCTTTGACCGGTGGGCACGAGATCCGCCAGCAATGCGCTGCTCGCAGGCCGGTAAAGTTCACCGGTCAATCCA
This sequence comes from uncultured Verrucomicrobiota bacterium, assembly GCA_964623885.1. GTDB lineage: Bacteria > Verrucomicrobiota > Verrucomicrobiia > Limisphaerales > UBA8199 > CAZUVM01. Next base: position 54,231 of record CAZUVM010000211.1, on the reverse strand, counting down.
GCTAAACTCGACAGAACAATGATTGCCGGGAGTGTCCTCGCCTGCGACAGAAAGAGCATCGCCGCGGCGGCGCAGAACATGGAGAGCACGATGGTTTTGCGCCGGCCAAGACTGTCTGCCAGATAACCGCCTAATAGACAGGCCCCGAGTGTCCCAACTCCGTACGCCGCGATGGGCAGACCCGCCTGGGCCACCGAATATCCCAGGCGAGTGGTGTAGATGGCCAGGAAAGGCAGCACAAAAGTGCCGAATTTGTTCAGGAAAGTGCCGAAGAAAAGGATCCACGCCCCGCGCGGCAATGCTCGCAGGTTATACCAGAGACTGGCTTGTTTTTCGTGAATCATCGCTTCAGTCAAAAAAACAAAAAACCCACCGGCCTTTCAGCGGGTGGGTGTCAAAATCTGGTTCCAGTGCTTATGCCGATTCTGAACCCCAACCGCTGTGGCGTCGATTAACGTGACGCCAAAAAGCCGGGTACGTGCGCATCCCGCGCATGTCCGCAGACTTCAGTTGAGGCAGAATCATCATTAAGCGCGTAATATATTCAGTTATGGAGGAACGTCAAAAAGTATTTGTTGCTCAGGCCGTTGGTTGAGCGGGGACAGGGACGCCGACATCGGCTGAGATTCGGCCGCCGGCTTCCGGACTCGCCCATTTGACCAGCGCCAAAAAAGTCACCAGCGTCGGGCTATCCGGCTTGGCCCTGAACATACTCCGCAAGCTGTTCAGGACTTTGTGATAAGTGGAGGCGTACTTCTCATGCAGCAACCGCGTGATGTAGGTTTCCAAAACCGTTCGAGCGATCGGGTCGGTCTTTCCATTAGGCAGGTAAGGAAGCAGACTGATAACGCGGATCAGCGTCATGGGATCTGCCTCAGTCAGAGTGATCCAACTCTGCCGTATTTCATCGGCATCGTACTTGGTATTCAGCCGCTGCCGTATGGCCTCGGAGATAGCCGTAGGTTCACCGCGCCGTTGGACCATATCCTGGATGCGCAGCCACGCCATCTGCCTTTCGACCTCCGGCGACAGGCTGGCCAGCACTTTCACTTCCTCGATGACACCGGTCAAGCCGAGGTCAGCCGCCAATGCCTTAGCCAACGACTCGGACTGATCGTGCCTGATGCGGTCCGTGCGCAAAATCGCCTTAACGATGTGCCGCTGCCGGGCCGCCGGCATAAGCCGCAACAACGGAAGCACAATTCCCGGCGGCGGTGCCTTTTGCATCGGTGTCAGGTACTTAATGAAATCGGCCGTGAGGACGTCGAGGTCATCATCGCTCAATTTGTCCTCGCGGAACCGCAGGACAAATTTAAGTCCCTGTCCGGCAGTACCGCCTTTGCCGATGTTGTTAATCGCGGCGTGGCGATATTCCGGGTTGATGATCAACGCCAGAAGCTGCTCGGCCTGCACGATCAGTTTCTCGCTGAGCCCTTCGCCTGGCGGCAAGAGCAGTTGCTCGAGCAAATTGGGAAGTCTTTGAGCAAACAAAACGTCCGGGGCTTCGGTTTCCTGATGTTCGTAGAAGTGGAGCAACTCGACCAGGAACGAGAGCCGCTGGAAGGCATTTTTTTGCGCGCGCCCCTCCTCGGTTGGAGCTTTGCTGCGCTGGATGCTGTGGTAAAGGGTCATGAGGGCGTCACGCTTGCCCGGCAACAGACCGGGGTTGGCCTGGAACAAAGCTTCGAAATCGTCCTTGAACCCGAGCACAATCTCCTCCGGTTTGGGATGCGCGTTGCGCTTCGGATCGGTAGTAAGGTCATTAAAGAAAACCAGCGCTTCGGATCCAAACTCCCGCACAATTCGCTCCCGTGAAGGGCAACCTTTGACGAAGCAACGGTTGGCGCGGACCATCGCGGGAGAAAAGAAGAATTCCGGTTGAGCCGCCAGCGACTGGAGCAGCGCGGGCTCGAATGGCGCCTCCAGTTTTTGCAACTGTTCAACAACAGCTTTCACACCCGCCTGCAGATCGTGTTTGACTTGTCCCAGACTCTTCAGCACTTCCGGTTGAAACGCCTGCGCCTCCGCGGTGCCTTTGATCAACGCGGCGAGATACTGGCTGACATTGGTATTGTGCTCGACCAGGCGCGCCACGATGGCCCCGACGTCATTGATAGGAAGCTTTGATACGAGACCCGTCAGCAGGAGGACCAGTTCGCCATGCGATTTCTGCCGATGTTCAATTGCTCGTTCGAGCAACTCGCGAAGGGTTTTGTTTTCCTGCTCAAGACTCTCTCGCGCGGCATCCAGTTGCGCTACCTTCAGCGTCAATTGCGGCCAGGTCCGCTGAATTTCCTCCGGTGAGGGGGCTTCGGCCGGCGCGTTCGCTTGCTCTGACATGTACTTATCCTTTTCCTCGACGCGCGACCCGTCAAGGAAGGAAATCAAGAAATCTAGGGAGCACTGGCCATAGTTGAGAACGCCTAACAACAGATGAACTCAGATAAACACAGATGGAAAAGGCCTCGATCACGATTCCTACGTCGCTGGCACCCTCCCTGAATGGTGAATCCGCAATCGGCCACCAGTGAGTTACTTGCATTGCAGAAAATCTGTGTTCACCAGTGTCCATCCGTGGTTTCCGCCGCAGAGGGCGAAAATGTGATCGCCGGCGGCATTCAACCGTGCCACCATAGCCGCCCGGAATTATGAAAGTTCTTGCGCTGCTGGCTTCGTGGCTGTGCCTCTTGAGTTCGTTGCAAGCTGCGGAATACGCCGATCGATTTGTATGGGTGTTTGGCTGGGGGCTGAATCGGGACAATGATGTCCAGCAAATCTCGCGAGTGCTCGAATCGGCGAGTCACCATGGACTGAACGGCGCCGTGCTTTCGGCGGGGCTGGACACACTGTGCAAAGAGTCGCCGGATTATTTTCGGCGGCTCGAATCGATCCAGGCCATTTGCCAAACCAATCATCTGGAGCTAATCCCCGCGATCTTTTCCATCGGCTATGGCAGCGCGGTCCTGGCCCACAACCGCAATCTCGCCGAGGGTTTGCCGGTCGTGGACGCACCGTTCCTGGTGAAGGGTGCTGAGGCACGCTTACAGTCGGCAACTGCACAACCGTGGAAAAACGGCGGGTTTGAAGAACAGAAGAACAACAAGCTTACCGGATACGATTTCTACGATCAGCCGGGCGAGATTGGGTTTGTCGACACCGAAATAAAACACAGCGGGCACGCCTCCTTGCGGTTGGAACATTTCACTGCGAATGCGTACGGCCACGGTCGAGTCGCACAAAGCTTGCAGGTTGAGCCGCATCGGTGCTATCGCGTAACGCTTTGGGTTCGCAGTGAGGGACTAGAGCCAGCCAATGCTTTCAAAACACTCGTCCTGGCGGGTGACCGCGAATTGGCGCCGCGCGAATTTCGCGTGCCCGCAACGACCGACTGGCAAAAGATTAGTTTCCTGTTCAACAGCCTCGATTTTTCCAAGCTACGACTCTATGCCGGAGTTTGGGGCGGCAAAGCCGGGAAAATCTGGCTCGACGATTGGACGGTCGAGGAGGTTGGCCCAATTAATGTCCTGCACCGATCGGGCACACCGGTGGAAGTGCGCAACGCGGATCGAACGGTCACGTATGTAGAAGGCCAGGATTACGCTCCGCTCGAGAACCCAAACTTGCATCCCTGGCGAGAAGACAACGACGCAGCATCCTTAAGAATTCTCCCAGGCGGCCGCATCCACGATGGAGACCACCTGCTGGCAAGCTGGTATCACTCCGCAATCATTCATGACTCGCAAGTCACGGTTTGCATGGGAGAACCGGAAGTTTACGAGATATTCGATCACGAGGCGAAGCTGCTGGCCGAGCGCTTGCATCCACATCGCGTGCTGCTGAATATGGATGAGATCCGCATGGGCGGGACCTGTCGGGCTTGTAGTGGCCGCCATATGGGAGAGTTGCTTGGCGAATGCATCACCAAACAAGCCGCAATCCTGCGACGGCATATCCCTAATGCCGAAATATATATCTGGTCGGATATGCTGGATCCGAATCACAACGCTCATGGCAATTATTACCTGGTGAACGGAGACTTCACCGGCTCCTGGCTGCACGTGCCTAAGAACCTGGTAATGGCGGTCTGGGGCGGCGCACCGCGGGAGAAGAGCCTCCGCTTTTTCGGCCAGCAAGGGTTCCGAAGCCTGGTAGCCTGTTACTACGACGCGAATGATCTCAACGAAGTGAAAGCGTGGCTGCAACTGGCGCGGCAAACGCCGGGCGTCCGTGGGTTCATGTACACACCCTGGCAAAAGAAATATGAGCTGTTACCGGAATTTGGCGACCTGGTTGCCGGCGGATCTTAATTTCGCACAAATCATTGCACGTTAAACAAACCCGTGACCGATTACGTGAATAACGCAAGCCTCTAATTTGTTCGGTAGCCGGGATATGAGTTTGTGTCGGGGCCGGGGTTGAAGTGTAAATTGAAATGGGCTGTGGGCCAAGTTTTGTGGCGGTCTGATACAGATACATAGAAACCAATTACTCCGTAGTTGGTATTTTGAAGAGTAAACTGCGGTAATTCGGTATATTCCTTCACCGGCAGTAGTTTCTGCTGGTTATCTATGTTTAATGCTTCGTAAGGAGCATCCTTGAGGAAATCTTCTACTTTTAGGAGACCGCTTTTCTTCTGCCAGCCTTCATCATACTGAATGACAAATACGTTGGTAGGAAAGTGGATTGCTACGTGAATATTTTCTGCGGGGACTTGCCCGTCGTTACCTAGCCTTAGGATTATTCGTGAAAGGCCGTTGCTGGATGGAATGGTTACATATTCCTCAGGCTTTACCGGCACTCTATTTATTACATATTCAATATTCGGCAGTGGCTGCGTCGCAGACAAGGTCTTATAGTTCACGAAAGCAATTCCGAGTGCGGAGGCGCCCCAACAAATAAGAAGCAGTTTTGTTATGAGATTATGAACCTTGGTGCGCCTGTCGTGGTATTTCCAATTGCGATAGTGAATGACCGCGGGCAAAAGAATCAAGAGGGATGAGCTGATTAGCTGAATCCACTTAATGCCGTCCATCGGGAACGACGGCTAGCAGACCCTTTTTGGGGGGTCAAGAGGAGAATTAAAAGTCCCTACAGAAGCACTAGACCGTGGCAGGCAACCTTTTGAACCGTCTACCGAATGGGCACAGACGGCGGCTAAATCAGTGTTAATTGGTGTCCATTCGTGGTTCAACTGAATGCCTTGGTTTAAGTCGGGGGCGCCATCGCTCAAGTCGATTTGAGATGTCATACCTTGTGAAACAGCGACTGCATCTTCTGCATTAGCGCCGGCCAACTTCCGAGCAAAACCAAAAGTATAACCATCGAGAACAGGACGACGAACCACATCAGAATTGCGCGGAAATAGTTTTTCCGCGATTCGTTGTCGCCCACAAAAGCCCAAACGAAAATCATAATTACGCCAACAATCGGGATGGCTGTGATCAACATCATCAACATCCACGACCCTACTGAAATGTAATTTCGGTCGCCGCCGTTCTTCATAGGGCACCGCCAATCAAACGACGACCCCATTGGGCGCGGTATAGGTGCGATCAAGCACATTGCCGGTATTGCGTGTCTCGGCCGGCTCAAACAGCAAAACCTCCACTTCCGCCTCGGCCGCGGTGCGATGCTCGACACCTCGGGGCACGACGCAAAACTCGCCCGGTCCCAGCTTTATCTTTTGGTCGCGAAGCTCGACCGACATCTCGCCGCGCCAGACCAGGAACAGCTCATCCTCTTGCTCATGATGATGCCAGGGGAATACGCCCTTAAGTTTCACCAGCTTCAGTTCCTGTCCGTTCAATTGAGCTACGACCTTCGGCCGCCAATGCTCATCAATTAAGGCGAACTTCTCCAGTAAAGAACTTTTGTCCATAATGTGCGTCCATTCATGTTTGACGGAGTAAGGCTGTGTCAGCACACTAGCAGCAGTTCCAAACACGCTCAAGCATGGCCGATTTGCAGTTCCGCATGAGATTACGGCAGCGTCTTACCCTCCGCGGTCGAACTCTGGGTGCAGCGCGCTCGAACGGAGGTTTGTTCGGATTCACGTTAATCGAGTTGTTGGTGGTAATCGCGATCATCGCGATCCTGGCCGCGTTGCTCCTGCCGGCTCTCAGCCGGGCCAGGCAAAAAGGGAGCCAGATCCAATGTCTGAATAATCTGAGGCAGTTGGGCATTGGCATGTTGGCTTATACCGATGATAACCGCAGCGCTTTCCCGGGGTGCGCCTCGCGCAGCGTTTTCGGATTTCACCCGGAGGACTGGATTTATTGGCGCACCGGCTTCGGCCCCGCCACCCAGGTGCAAAACAGCCCCATAGCCATTGGCCTCGGCCGCATCAATACCAATTTATTCCGCTGCCCTATGGATCGCGATGACAGCGAGCGGATTGCCCAATGCGGGCCCGTAGGTTCGGACCCGGGTCCTTACCTCTACAGCTATTCGGCGCCCAGCTATAACATGGATCAGCAAGGCAACAGTGGCGGCATCACCTCCATCGTAGACGCGAACAATATGGGACATCTTTTTAAGACCAGTATGATCCAGGGGCCGGCACACAAGATCATGTTGGAAGAAGAGCAAACCACGCTCAGTCGCAACGAAAGCTGGGACGGCCAGGGTGCCGTGATCAACGATGGTCGCCTGGTCGTTGCGAGCACGCCGCCCAATTACGACGGCGACAGCATCACCGTTCGGCACAACCAAAGGGGGAACGCGTGCTTTGCCGATGGTCACTGCACCACCATGCGCGCGCTGCCTTATTCGCGATCGGATAGTTGGCAGATGCCGGATCCCAGCAACAATTACTGGTACTATCTGGACCCAAGTCATGCTCCTTAAAAGGGCGACCGCTTTCCGCGCTCGCGAAACACGTTCTGGCAAAGCCGGAACAATTCAGTTTAACCACAGATTCACACCGATAAACACAGATAAAGAGGGCCTCGGGCACGGTTCCTGAAATCGCCGACACCATCTCTGAATGGTGAATCCGCAATCGACCTGCGCAGTGTTACCGGGTTGCAGCAAATCTGTGTTCATCTATGTCCATCTGTCGTTTTCAACTGCAGGGATACGGCTAAGTCACTGCGCCGGTCAATTCCGGGAGAACCGGCTGCGGAGAGATCACGTCAATCAGACCATTCGTCACCGCCTGCTGGGCGGTGAACTGGGCTCCCTGGGTTAGCCACTTAAGCACTTCCACCTCCGGCTTGTTGGTCACTTCCACCAAAATTCCGGTCAAGATGTGCAAGAATTTGCTATCACTCCGAACTTTTTGGCCGGAACCGGCCAGCGGCGTGAAGGAGAATTTGACGTTCGGTGCCGCAGCCCGAAAACGCGATAACCCACGAGCGGCTATTACGGCAGCGGTGTTAGAAGCATCGCGCGCGCAAAATGTGACGATAGGGCAGCGGATTCCCTGCATGGTGGAAAGAATCGGCAGCGAGTCCGCCACCGAACCACCGGGGGAATCGATATACATGACAATCGGTTGCTCGTTATGTTCAGTCGCGAGAACCAGCAACCGGGCAATACAGCAGGCCGCGATTTGTTTCGTAATCCGGCCACGCAGCGGCACCCGCCTTTCCTGACTGGCGGAGGTTAGCAACCCTGTGGAACGACCGGCCATAAACCTGCACTGACTACCAGACCCTGTAAGTTTCAGCTACTGAAAAGATATGTTCGTCGTATGGCCAAGTTCTGGGCGGCTCGCAGTATCTTCCAACCACGAATGGACACGAATCATTAGTGTTCATTGGTGTCAATTCGTGGTTGAAGAAGCGCCCGGCCCAAGACTAAGGCCATACCGTTCGTCACCAAATCGTGTTTACGGGCCAGGCTTCAACTAACCCAGCTCGAGCATCGCCGCCTTCGGCAGAAAGTGCCAGCGCTGGATTCTCCGCAATCGGCGCAAAGGTTTTTGTAAGGCAGACGGTATCGTTGGCAAAAACTTCCAACACGGAGCGATCGAGGAAAATCCGCAGCCGCAATGTTCGCGCGGGTCCGGTTAAACTCAGCGGCGCCTTAGTGTCCATGACCGCAAGCTCTGAACCGTTGAAGCCGACTTTTACCGAGCGTGTAGCTCCATCGCGGTTCGTCAACTCCAGCCTCAGACTTTTTGCCGTTTGCAAATCCAGCTCAGCGAGGATTTCGAGCGTGTTGGTTTCTGGCATCGTCAAAACCTGTGGCCGTTCGGTCAATTTGAGCTTTCGCCATTTCAACGGCACGCCACGCAAATGCGTCAGTTGGGGAATCGGTTCCTGGCGGAGCTCGCCATTGCGTGACAGACTCAGTTGTCGGGGCAAGGAAAGGCAACCGTTCCAACCGTGCCCGCCGGGAAACCCATTCACCCATCCCCAGACCAACCGCCGGCCATCCTGAAGCTGCATGGTGTTTGGAGCGTAAAAGTTGGGGCCGCAATCCAGCAAACCGCGGGTGCGCGCGTGAAACCTGCAAGTTGCTTCATCAAAATCACCGACGAAATACTGAACCTTTCCATAAGGCGAAACCAGCAGCACCCATTCTTTGCCGAGCTGAAAAAAGTTCGGGCATTCGACCGTGCGCGCTTCGGGATCGGGATGTTGAAAAAGGACCCCGCGATAGGTCCATTGCGTCAGATCGGGATTAGTTGCCTCGTAGATGTTCACCACGGCCTGTCCTCCCTTGGTCTGGTTGAGATTGCCCCCCGCAACCAGGAAAGTTTTCCGGCCCGTATGAAAGACAAACGGATCGCGCCACTCGTAGATTTTCTTGTCTCCGTGCAATGATTCCGTGAGCACCGGATTCGCGGTCGATTTGCTCCAATGAATCAAATCCGGGTCGCCGATGGCGGCCCATTGCTCGGCATGAGTCATGGCCGGTTTACCGGGGGCAATGCTGGTGTAGAAAATCATGGGCTGGCCGCGGCCATTAATTGTGCAACAACCGGACCAGACCTCGGCTTCACCCAACTCGGTGGAAGGGCACAAAGCGATGGGCAAGTGTTCCCATTTCACCAGGTCGCGGCTGCGGACGTGGCCCCAGTATTTGGGTCCGCTCCCGTCGCTGTACGGGTGCAGTTGATAAAACAAATGATAGAAGCCTTTGTAGAAGATCGGGCCGTTGGGATCATTCATCCACTGCGCCGGAGAGGTGACATGAAAAATCGGATGCGCAGGATCTGCCTGGGCGCGCGCCGTGGCGGCCTGGACGGCGGCGGTAGATCGCGCGATAAGCTGGTCTTGTGTCTCGCCCGCAGCGATGAGCCGTGCGATGCCAAGGACCACAACGAATTGAAAAACACGCAACATGAGGCCGAAAGGTAAAGGCATAGGGTCGCATTTGTCACCCCATTAAACCGCCTCTTTCCCGCCAAGCTTGCGCGAGTTGCGCTTCTTGCGCACTCTGGCTGCATGGCAAACACATTTGGCCACCTGTTCCGCATCACCACCTGGGGTGAATCCCACGGCGGCGGTGTGGGCGTGGTTGTTGATGGGTGCCCTCCCAAACTGGAATTGACTGAAGCCGATATTCAGCCGGATTTAGACCGCCGCCGCCCAGGACAGTCGCGGATCGTTAGCCCGCGCAAAGAAGGAGATCAGGTGCAAATCCTGTCCGGGACATTCGAAGGGAAAACCCTCGGCACGCCCATTTGCATGTGGGTGAAGAACGAGGACGCGCGTCCCGAGGCCTACGAAGAAATGGCGGTGAAGTTCCGTCCTTCGCACGCGGATTACACGTATCAAGCCAAGTACGGAATCCGCAATTGGCAGGGTGGCGGCCGCAGCAGCGCCCGTGAAACCATTGGCCGGGTCGCCGCCGGAGCGATTGCGCGCAAACTTTTGCGTGAGCAATTCAACGTGCAAATCGTGGCCTACGTGAAACAGGTCCAACGCATCATCGCCGAAGTGGACCCGGATGTGGTGACGGCAGAGGACGTCGAGTCCAATATCGTGCGTTGCCCGAATGGGAAAGCGGCGACGAAGATGATCCGGCTGATCGAGAAGATGCGCAAGGCCGGCGACACCGTGGGTGGCATCGTTGAAGCCGTCGCGCGGGGTGTGCCATCGGGCTGGGGGGAGCCGGTGTTCGACAAACTCGAAGCGGACCTCGCCAAGGCAATGATGAGTTTACCCGCGTCCAAAGGATTCGATATCGGTTCTGGATTTGGCGGGATTCTGCTGACCGGCCGCGAACACAACGATCCGTTTCGCGCCAAGAGCGGAAAAGTTTATACAACTTCAAACCGCTCGGGGGGCATCCAAGGCGGGATCTCGAACGGGCAAACGATTTATTTTCGGGTTGCGTTTAAGCCGGTGGCAACGGTCATGCACGAGCAAGAGACGATTGATGTGCATCTAAAGAACACGACTTTGACCGGGCGAGGCCGGCATGACCCTTGCGTTTTGCCTCGGGCAGTACCTATGGTCGAAGCCATGACCGCATTGGTCCTGATCGATCATGCGCTGCGGCAGAAAGCCCAGTGCGCATAGCGACGCGCTAGATATCTCTACTCTTGTCCAATTCAGTCGTGTTTGTGAATCAGGGTTGACCGAACCGGAGCAGCGCTTCATGTTGCACGCATGGATCATGCACCAGGATTCCTCAAAGTCGTTAACGAAGCACGACCGTACGTAAAGGAAGTCACCATCGAGCAGGCGCGAGAACGCCTGACCAAGAACAGCGAGGCTGTGCTGCTCGATGTTCGCGAGGACAGTGAATGGCAAAAGGGCCACGCGGCCGAGGCAATTCACCTCGGCAAAGGGATTCTCGAGCGAGACCTGGAGAAAACAATTCCCGATCCGAACCGGGAAATCATTATGTACTGCGGAGGGGGCTATCGCTCAATCCTGACCGCCGCCGCTGCGCAACAGATGGGCTATCGAAAAGTGTTCTCGCTGGTGGGCGGTTACAAAGCGCTCGTGCAGGCGAACTGGCCAATGAAGACCGGCACGAGCACCTGAATTCGCCAGCGAACTCACGCCAGCACGGCTACGCCCGCGCCTGCTACTCTTTCAGGCGCGGACGAAACCAATTTTCCGTAATCCAACTTGATTAGCCGATCCGCCAAGTGAAAATACTTATCATCGTGGCTGATGACTAAAACCGTTTTGCCGCGCGTCTTAAGCTCGGGGAGGAGCTGCGTATAAAAAATATTTTTGAAATAGGGATCCTGGTCCGCGGCCCACTCATCGAATAGATAAAATGGTCGGTCCTCCAGATAAGCAGTCAATAGAGCCAGGCGTTTGCGTTGGCCCTGAGAGACGGAAGTAGTGGACAGCACACCGTTCGTGACACGAACCTTTTGGTTCAGGTGCAATGATTCCAAGTACACTTCTGCCTGTCGATCGAGATTGGCCCGGGAAAGACCCAGCAGGTTTTCAAAGAGGTAAAAATCCGCAAACACCGCAGAGAAGAGCTGGCGATATTGGTCCCGGTTCTGGTGCGTGATTAATTCCCCATCGAGGCGGATTTCACCTTGCTCTGGGATATACAAACCGGCCAGCAGCTTGGCCAAAGTAGACTTCCCGCTGCCGTTGCCGCCGACCAAAAAGACCAGCTCTCCCGGCGTAAAGGTCAGGCTGACGGGACCCAAAATGAAGTGGCTGTCGTCCTTTTCGCAGGGATAGGAGTGAGTGATCCGGCGGAGCTCGAGGCGCTGGAACGAAACCGGCGCATCCGGTTGGTCGAACGAGCAATCCTCGCTGGAAACAGCAGAAAGACTGACGCCCAGTTTCTCCACTTTCTGCAATGCGACGTTGGCGCGGCCGAAAAGCGACAGACTTGTCATGACCCCGGCCAGCGGGCCCATCAAATACAAAGTGGCGATAATATAGCCCGTGAGCGTCTTGTGGCTAAAGTGGCCCAGGCTCGGCACCAGGAAGAGGATCAACCCGATCAGAGCAAAATACAGAAAATGGCTCCAACTTTGAGCGGCGATGAAGCAGGTCTCCGCGGCCACATTATGTTCCTGATACTCTTCGGTCGTGGTTTCAATGTTCTCATGAAAGAATGCATGACGGCGTAGGCGATGCAGTTTGAGCTCCTTAATGCCTTCCGTCAGGGCACGAAAGTATCCAAATAGCTTGTCTTCCTGTTCCCTCGCCCGGTTCAGATGATGAAAAGCGCGGCCGACCACGAAGCGATATCCCGCGGCACCGAAGATTATTAACGCGCAGACAATCGCCAAAATTTTCCAGGAAAGCCATCCTAGATACGCAGCGCCTCCCAGCAGGATGGCAAGATTGACTGAGACCAGGGGAATCGCCATCAGCGCCTGGGTAATGTTGAAGACGTCATCGGTCAGAGCGACGAGAATACGCGGCGCCCCCAATGCTTCGAGTTCGCGGAGTGGAACTCCTAGGATTTTTCGAATCAAGTCACGGCGGAGGCGAGCTATCGCCCCCTGGGCGAACCCAATCAAAGCAACCTGCGAAATGAAATGAGTAGCAACCTTGCCGAGACCCAGCGCGATGAATCCCCAAAGCAGCGCTCGACCAGGCGAGCCAATATCGCTTACGGCGGCAGTCACCAAAATCATGAGACCCGCGTTGCAAGCACCGCTCAAGAAAGCAGTGATGGTGGTGAAGACCAACATGCCGCGGCAGGTTCGGAGGATAAAACGTAATAGAATCATGGTGAGTGGGTAAAAGTCATCGAGGGGTCACTTCCATTTGAGCCGTTGAAATCGCTTCGCTGAACGTGCGGGCGAGCTCTTGAACGTTGGGTTCGATAAAAATGTTTTCGTGAGATCCCGGGATGGGATGCAGCCGGACTCCTCCGTGAGCAAGTTTGCCCCAGCAAAAATCCTCAGCCAACGAACAGAAGAGCGGTTGCCCGCGGGTGCGAAGCAACAGGACTTGTCCATCGTACGACTGGTCGACATGATTTACTAGAGCGTCGAGGTGGGTCTGCCAGAGCTTCAGTTCAGCCGCCGGGAAGTGGGTGGTATCAATGATTTCCTCAAGATCAACCGGCATGGAACCGCGAGTGAAGCGCAACCGCCCTTTCAGTTTGCGAACCAGGGCGCGAAGCTTTCTACCCACAAACCGGCGCCGGTCTTCGGCAGGGAGGTCCGCAAAATCCTTGAGCCACAGCATCAGATTGCGGCTGAAACGCCACGCGAATTCCGGGCGCCACCAGGTCACCCGCTCATACCCGGCATTGGCCGGGGCGGTGTCGATCAGCGCCACTAACGCGACCTCCTCGCCATCACGCCGAAGTTGCCGGGCCATCTCGTAGGCGACATTGCCGCCGAAACAATAGCCGCCAAGATAATAAGGTCCCTGCGGCTGAAGCGCGCGGATGGCCTGGACGTAATCGGCCGCCATGTCGCCGACGCTTGAGGACTCTTCAAGACCGGCCTGGCCGCGCGATTTGATCCCGTAAATCGGCTGATCCGCAGGCAGATGTGCGGCGAGATTTGCGTAGCCCCAGAGCACGTCACCACCAGCGCCGTGGATCAGAAAGAGCGGGAGTTTGCTCCCGCGCGGCTGAATTGGCACAAGCAGAGGATGGGCCAGAGCATCGTCGGTCTGGCTAAGCGTCGCAGCCAGTTCAGCAACCGTGGGGGCTTGGAAAAGTGTGACGAGCGGGAAGCGCCGCCCAACCAGCTTCTCGATTTCCGCGAATAACCGCACCGCCAACAGAGAATGACCGCCAAGCTCGAAAAAGTTATCGCTCACCCCGACCCGGTCGAGCTTAAGAAGCTTCTGCCACAGTTCGCATAACTGCCGTTGGAGAGTGGTCGAGGGCGGTATGTATCCGGCGTGCGTGCCGGCGCGCTGGATAACAGTGGCGGCTTCGATTCTCGCAACCAACCCTGCCAAATCTGCGGTCGCCAGCGCAATTGCGGCATACGGCGTAAATTTTCGAGCCGACTCTATTGCCGATTGTGAACCGTTGCCGTTTTGAGTTTTGGGAGCCGGTGCGACAAGTTTCTTGTCCGACGGGCGGAACGCGATCTCAGCGCCAACCGCGGCCGGGAATCGGTAAACATAACCTCCATTAAGCGCCTGGCGAAAACGAGCGCCGACATTGTCGAGGAAATCAAGCGCCGGCTTGTTGCGGTCAGTTTTAACGAAATGCACGTCCAACCATTTGTGGCCGCGATTGAGCGCCAATTGCCCGAGGTGCGCAAGCATCTGATGTTCGACACCCCGTCCCAGCACGCGGCAGCTCAACAGGAAAACATCTACCCGCAAAGCGGCGCGTTCAGGCTGAGCGATGACCACCCCCACCAGGCCATAATCTCCAAAGCGATCGCTTACTTGCACCACCTGGATTTCACTCTGCAAACGCGCAAGCTGCACTTCGGCTTCGGTTAAGCGGCGCGTGGTGCAATTAAACTGGTTTGTACGCTGGGTCAGTTGGGCGACGCGCGCTACATCCGCATCACTCATTGACCTGATTTGGATCTTCAATTCAAGGCCGGCCAGGAATTGAGCCAGCGTGGGTGATGAGTCGCGCAATCGTTCGCGATGAATGTTTTGGCGATAGAGTTCGGTCCGACGCCGATCCTCCACCGTGAGCTTTAGATGATCGAAAACCCAGCAATGCTGCAGAAATTGCGGGATACGCTCCGGATCGGCCGGCAATTGGAGCGTTAAAACTTCGGGGCAATTCGCTGCCACTTCGGCGCATTCAACCGGGTTGTCATCCACGAAAATGAAACTGTCCAAACCGAGGCCGAGTTCCGACGCGAGTGCCTTGAGATTGTCTGATTTGGAGAGCCAATTAAGGCGCCAGGCCGTGAAGTGCTCGCGTCGCAGCGGCATTTCGAGCCGGCGAGCAAAGACGTCCAGCGGATCCGACTCGTTGTTTTTGCTGCAGAGGCACAGCAAGCGGCCGGCCTCGTGCTGGGCGCGCATGAATTGCTGAAGCGCAAGATAAGGCGGGTCAAGCCGAACGCCGTTCGGACCGTCCTCGCCGCAAACCCCGGCCCAAAGCGTATGGTCGCAATCCAGCACAATGACTTTGTACGGTGAACGCTGCAGCGCATGAAATTTCCGCATGATTGCGGTAGCCAATGCGGTGAAGAATTTCGGGGTGTAAGGCACATGGCCCAGGTCGTCCGCACTGGCGTCATAATAATCCGGGACCGGGTACCATTGAGCCATCTGCGCACTCGTGAGGACCACCACGCCACTCAATGGCTCCAGCTCCGCCGCCAGGGAGATCTCAGCCGTCCTGAGGAGATTCGCCCGTTCGGGGTCCGACGCGAGTGCGGCAGATGGCGGGCAAAGACAGATAACATAAGGAGCAGTGGATCGAGCCGCTGCGGCCTTGAGTGCGAGCACGAACTCGGCGGTGTTTCTACGAAGCGCCTCTGCCAATGTCGGCAGGCCCGCCCCCGAACGAATGGCATCGGGTTGCCAGTCTTGCAACCGGACTAGCACGATGTTCAATCCCGAACTGTTGGTGCCAAGGAGGCTGGCCGGATCCAATAGTTGCTGGAACACTTGGTTGTAAGGCGCAAACTCGACCGTCGCCGTCAGGTCCAGCTCGCCGAACCAATAACGCATCGGTTCGGTGATAGGTTCGGCCGTGAACGTTGCGGCGACGGCAAACTTTTGCGCCGGCTTGCGCTCGCGAACATTTTCGGACTGCTGCGCTAGAGCCGCAGTAATCCGCAGATCGGCTAAGCTGGTTTCTGGTTGCAGCAGCAGTTTCTCCAGCGCGCCGAGATAAGAATCCAGGAGTTCACGGATGGTGTGCGGTTCGAATAGATCCGTACGATATTCGCACGTGACCGCGTAGCCTGCCTGCCCTGAATCGCTACTGCTTCCATTCCGCGACTGTGCTGAACCGCCCGACCCGTTCGCAGCGCCGTTTGGCCGCACTCCATTGTTTTGGCCATTGCCGGGATTTCGATGATCCGTCTGACACAATTCCCGGTGACCTATTCGCTCAATCTCAAACCGCAAATCCAGGAGCGCGGCGTCAAGCGCGACCGGTACCGGCGATGCCGTCAGGCCCTCCTGTCGGAACAGCTCCTGAGGAAAGTTCTGCAGAAGCAGGGCAACATTATAAAGCGGGTTTTGGTTCAGACGGCGCTCCGGATTGACCGCCTCAACGATTTTTTCAAAAGGGCAATCCTGGTGCGTTTGGCCTTCCAACACATTACTGCGAACACGCGTGAGCAGTTCGCGCCCGTTGCTGACGCCTTCGAGGCTCACCCGCAGCGGCACGAAATTCATGAAACATCCAATGATGCGCTCGAGTTCGGATCGGGTGCGCCCCGCCATGACTGTGCCGATGACAAGGTCCTTTTGATGAGTCCACTGGCTAAGAGTCACCGCCAGGGCCGAAAGTGAGAGCATGAATGGGGTATTCCCCTCGCGGCGAGCGGGATCCTCGAAAAGAGCATGGGCCAGGGAAGCTTTCAGAGGAGCCGTGCAACGCGCCGCATAGCCGGTACTGGCGGGCGGCTCCGGCCGGTCCGTCGGCAAATCGATATGCGATGGGGCACCCGCGAGCTTATTCTTCCAATAACTCAACTCTCCATTCAGTCGTTCCCCCGCCATTGTCTCCCGTTGCCAATGAGCGAAATCAACATAGTCAATCGGCAGCGGCGCGACCTGCGGTGCGGGAGCTCCCGCTGCAAACGCGCGATACAAGGTTTCAAGTTCTTCAAAAAACAAAGCCACCGACCACCCATCCGAGATGATGTGATGCATCACCAGCAGGAAGAGATGATCCTCGGGCGCCAGTTTAGCCAGTCGCAGACGAAGCAGAGGCCCGCGTGCGAGGTCAAAAGGCCGCTGTGCTTCCGAGGTGATCCATCGGTTCGCCTCCGTCTCAGTTTCGCCAGGTTTGTCGCCAAACTCCCGCACCTTAAGTTCGATTTTCCGCGACGGCGCGACAAACTGCACCAGCTCGGAGGACTGGTAACGGAACGTTGCTCGCAGGCTTTCGTACCGGCTCACAATTTCATCAATAGCCTTTTGCATCGCGGCGACGTTAAGCGGTCCGCGCAGGCGCAACGCAAAAGGGACGTGATAGGCATGGCCGCCAGGATTGAGTTGGTCGAGAAACCAAAGTCGTTCCTGAACGAACGCAAGCGGAGCGCCTTGAACGCGTGCAACCTTACGCAATGCCGGCAGCCCGGTTGCTCGGGAATCGCTCGAGAGGGCTACAACTGCTTCGCACAGTTTGGCAAAAGTGGGTGCGGTAAAAACTGTTTCCAACGGCAACTCCATTTGGAAGACCTCGCGGATGCGCGAAACCAAACGGGTGGCCAGCAACGAATGGCCTCCCAAATTGGTGAAATTATCCTGCCGGCTGACCCTGTCTATCCCGAGGACTTCCTGCCAAAGAGCAGCCATTTTTTGCTCGATCTCAGAACGAGGCAACTCTGCTGGGTCTATGGCACCTTGCCGTTCCGTGGCTGGAGCCGGCAGCGCTTTCCGATCGACTTTGCCATTGGGCGTTAGCGGTAACTGCTCGAGCAACACAAATGCCGAAGGCACCATGTAGTCCGGCAATACCTTGCGAACAAACGTTCGCAACTCTTCCGCGGTTGGTTTGGTACCTGGCTGTGCTGTAACATAGGCTACCAGGCGCTTGTCTCCCGGGACGTCTTCGCGCGCCAGCAATACCAGTTCGCGCACCGTCGGATGCTTTTTGATCTCCGCTTCGACTTCACCCAATTCAATACGAAAGCCGCGAATCTTTACCTGATGATCGATGCGCCCCAGGAATTCGAGATTGCCATCCGCTCGCCATTGGGCCAGGTCGCCGGTTTTGTAGAGCCGACAGCCCGGTTTGAACGGATGCGGCACAAAACGCTCAGCGGTCAGCTCTGGCCGATGGAGATACCCTCGCGCAAGACCATCCCCCCCGATGTAAAGCTCCCCAGGGATTCCAATTGGAACGAGTTGGCGATGGGCATCGAGCAGCAACACTTGCTCGTTGGCCAGCGGCCGGCCAATCGTTGCTGTGGCGCCCACCTGCCGCAGCGCGAAAGTCGAATACACCGTGGTTTCCGTTGGACCATAAAGGTCATGAACCTTCTTTGCTTTGGTCTTTTGGTAGAGCTGTGTCACCAACTCGGACGCAAGCGGCTCACCAGCCAAATTAATTACCTGGACTGAGTCCGGAATGCTCTTCAGCCGAAGCAGCTCTCGAATCGCCGAAGGCACCGTGTTAATCAGTTTCACTTCGGACTTGGCCGGCAAGGCTGGAAGCGCCAGCGCGTTGTCCGCCAGTATTATTCTTCCACCCCAACACAACGGCGCGAAAATCTCAAAAACAGACAAGTCAAAGCAGATGGACGTTGCGGCTAGAACTCCGGAGAGCTCTTCATTGTTGAAAACCTGTCGCGCCCAATGCATGAAGGCGACGACGCTTCGGTGCTCCAGCGCGACACCCTTGGGCTTACCGGTCGAGCCCGACGTATAGATCACATACGCCAGATGATTGGAATTGATTGCAGGGGCGACGAAAGCGCTTGGATCGAGTGGGCAGTCCTCATGCAGGTCTTCCAGGATGAGCACCTTGGCGCTGTTTTCCGGCAGCAAACTCGTCAGGTGGCGTTGCGAAATGATGGCACTTAGTTGGGCGTCTTGCACCATGAAGGCAATACGCTCACGCGGGTAGGCGGGATCCAGCGGCACATAAGCTGCCCCGGCCAGCCAGGCGCCAAGTAGACTGGCCACCATATCCGGCGAACGCTCGAGGCAAATGCCGACGAATTGGCCCGGAGTAACTCCGTCCGTTTTCAGTTGGTTGGCGATTTGGAGCGCCCGCCGATGCAAAGAACGGTAGGTGTATCGCGCCTGAACAAAAACCAAAGCTTCGGCTTCCGGCGTGCGGGCAATCTGTTCCCGGATGAGTTCGATCGCAGTCTTATGGCTGGGATACTCCAGGGCCGTCTGGTTCCACTGGTCTAGTTGCCGCAATTCCTTTTCAGGAAGCAATGGGAGCTGCGAAATCGGGCGCTCGGGCTGCTCGATCGCCGCCGTCAGGAGGGTCAGAAAATGATCCGCCATCCTTTCGATTCGAGCAGCTTCGAATAAACAACCGTTGTATTGAATTCTTACGGAAACGCCACCCGGCGCGCGCAGGATATTGAATCGAACATCGAATTTGGCTCCCTTACTGTCGGAAGACGCGTCCTGTGCAGTTGGCTGCCGTTCACCGCGTCCTTCCTGCCGAAACTCGAAGACAACCTGGACGATCGGAGCATAGCTTGTTTGCGGTTCCAATTGCATCGCCGCAGCTAACTTCTCAAGATTCGGCGCACCGGCGCGCTGGCCTTCGCGAATGATTTTGGAAACCCGAGCAACCAGGTTCTGAAAATCCGGTTCACCGGAAACATCGCAACGCAAAGGAAGTATGTCGTCGCGCGACGTCTCTGATTCGTCAGCCGGCAAAACCGCGCCTAGCACCAGGTCTGTGCGCCCGAGATACCGATGGATCATCGCGGCAAATGAGCCAAAAAGAATAGGCGCAAATTCATCACCGCGGTGCTTTACGAATTCATCGACGGAGTTCGCTACCTCTTCAGGCATGCGAAATTCATGGCAGGCGAGCCTATAGTTCTGCTCCTGGCACCTGGCAAAATCCGCCGGGAAATCCAGTAATGCCGGAGCACCCTCGAGTTGATGTTTCCAATAAGAGACGCACTCTTTCTCTCCGACTTGCTGCTTCGCTGAAACGTGAGAAATCCTCTTATGTGTCTGCCTGGCGAGGATAACCTCCTCGAGTGCGCTGGCCAAAACGGCAACGCATGGCTCCTCGAGAATTTTTTCATGGGCACCTGGCAATAGGGTGATGCTGACACCGCCGCGAGCCAGGGCGCCCCAACCGTAATCGGGATCGAATGAGCACCACAAGGGATGGCCTGGACTGCGAAAAAGGTGAGCGGTCCCCGGGTAAGGTTTTGGCCGGTAGTGTACGAGCGCTCGCAAATGCGCTTCCCAAACCAGACGCTGTTCCGGGGTGTAGGAAGACAGATCGACCAGGTCACCAGCCTCAACGCGCGCGGGTTTGGGATCCCTGCCGCCGCCCAATCGGGCAATGCGTTTGCGGAACAATGCCCATTTCCACCGGAAAAACTCCCGTCGTTGCGATGCGCTCCATTGTCGGAAGTAATTGCCCCAATATACTAAATTGCGCAGGAGGCGGAGCCCCCAGATCGGCGTCCAGGGAATCCGGGTGTAGTTAGAATTCGGCGGAGCACAGTTGAATAATGCGAGTAACGCAACCTCCTGACCTTGTTCGGAAAGCTGCCGGGCCATTTCGTAAGCAACGTTGCCGCCAAAGCAGTAACCGCCCAAGTAATAAGGCCCGGCGGGCTGCCTGGCGCGCAAGTCGCGGAGATATTGGGACGCCAAGTCTTCTATACGATCCAGTTCCTCACGGCCGTCGAGCCCGCGAGAATTGAAACCGTACAAGGGCTGCTCCTGCCCCAGATGCCGCGCGAGATTCGCGTAGCCCCAAAACATTCCCCCTCCCGCACCGTGGACGAGATAAAGCGCCGGCCGGGAACCTTGCGGCTGTAGCTCCAAAATCGAACTGGCCGTAGTGATCGTGCTTTCCTTGACTTCATCGCGCAGGATTCGAGCCATGTGCTCGATCGTCGGCGCCTGGAAAATAGTTGCCAGCCGGAGCTCTTTTCCAAAGGCCTTCTGGATTTGCGCCGCGAGCCGGACAGCGAGCAGCGAGTGCCCGCCCAAATCGAAAAATTTATCCTGGACACCGATCGGTTTAACCCGCAGGACGCTCTCCCAAATAGTCGTTAACCGCTGTTCCACGTCGTCTCGCGGCGGAGCGTATTGGCGCTCCAACTCAGGCCGCGCGTGGTCTGGCGCCGGCAACGCCTGGCGGTCCACTTTGCCATTCGATGTCAAAGGCAACGTCGACAACGTAACGAACGCCGCCGGGATCATGTAATCCGGCAAGCGCTCGGCAAGAAAACCCCGCAGGTCACTGGAATTCGGTGTGGCGTTGGCGGCGGGCAGAATATAGGCAATCAGCCTCTTATTGTCGGCGGACGTTCCATGGACGACGACTACACACTGGCGTATCGCTGGATGACGCCCAAGCACAGTTTCGATTTCCCCCAACTCAATCCGGAATCCCCGGATTTTCACTTGCTGATCGATGCGCCCCAGGAATTCGATATTCCCATCGGGCAGATAGCGCGCCAAATCTCCGGTTCGATAGAGATGGGAGCCGCCATCCTTGTCGAACGGATTGGAAACGAATTTTGTCGAGGTCAGTTCCGCGCGGTTCCAATAACCGCGCGCGACGCCGTCGCCACCGGCGTAGAGTTCGCCTGGCACACCGATTGGGACCGGGTTGAGGTGCCTATCAAGTATGTAAACCCGGGTATTCGAAATAGGACGGCCGATGGGCACCTGGACGGCATCGGCCGCCAATTCGCGGATTCGATAACAGCAGGTAAAAGTCGTGTTCTCAGTGGGTCCGTACCCATTTAGCAACCGGGCGGGAGGCCGATCCTTTAGCACGCTCCGCACCCATTTGGGATCGAGGGCCTCACCTCCCGCGATGACAGTGCGAACTGTTTCAAAGGCGCCCGGAGCTTCGCGAGCCAATTGATTAAACAGTGCGGACGTAAGAAACATCGCTGTGATCTTTTGCTCGCGCAGTTGGCGGGCAAACAGGTGCGGCGCCAGCGCAACGTCCTGCGCAATCCCGATCAACTGACCGCCGTTGAGCAGCGCGCCCCAAACCTCGAAAGTTGCCGCGTCGAATGACGCGTTCGATACCTGGGCGACCCGGTCCTTACGCGTGAAATCGATATAATCGGTGTTGAGCACCAGGCGGGACACTGCGCGATGCGGAACCGCCACACCCTTGGGTTCGCCTGTGGACCCGGAGGTATAAATAATATACGCCAGGTGCTCGGGGCGATTGACTGATATCGGGTTGCGTCGGCTCTCCCGGGCGATCAATTCCCAATCGGAATCAAGGCAGACAACGCTGGCCACTTCGCGCGGGACGTGAGCTGACAAGCTTTGTTGAGTAATCAATACCGGCGCTTGTGTGTCGCGAAGCATGAAACCGAGGCGCTCTCTGGGGTAACTGGCGTCCAGGGGAACATAAGCGCCACCCGCCTTAAGGACCGCCAGCCAGGCCACAATCATGTTGCTCGACCGTTCAAGACAAACGGCCACCGGTGTCTCCGGCGCAATGCCACACCGCCTCAGATAATGCGCCAGTTGGTTGGCACGCAGGTTCAGTTCCTCGTAGCTAAGTGCGAGGTGATCGAACACCAAAGCCGTAGCGCCGGGTGCAGCGGCGGCGCGTGTTTCAAAAATCTCGTGGATACAGCGATCGCGCGGGTAATCGCGTTCGGTGCGGTTCCACTCGGAAAGCAACTGGTGGCGCTCGGATTCGGGCAGTAATGGAAGTTGGGAAACGCGTCGGGCCGGTTCCTCGAGCGCACCGCGCAGAAGCAACTCGAAATGTCCGATCAGGCGGCCAATCGTGGTGGCGTCGAACAAGTCCGTGTTGTACTCGGCCCGCGCAATCAAGCCCTGCCGCGCGTCTTGCAAAGCCAGCGTCAGGTCGAATTTGGAAGTATCAGTTGCCACCGGCAGGAACTGGATTTTCACCGGACCAAGTTGCATTTCCTCGAATGGTTCGTTCTGAAGAACAAGCATTACCCGAGTAAACGGCAGATGCGTGAGCGAGCGCTCCGGTTGAAGCTCTTCGACAATTTTTTCAAACGGCGCTTCCTGGTGAGCATAGGCGCCGAGCGTAGCGGTTCGCACCCGGCTCAACAGCTCCGAGAACGAAGGATCCTGTTTCAGATCGATCCTCAGTGGGAGCGTGTTAACAAAGAAACCAATTAATTGCTGGGTCTCAATTCGATTCCGGCCCGCAATGGGACAGCCAATCAACACATCTTCCTGCCGCGTGTAGCGCTGCAGCAATGCGGCCAGCGCCGCGACCAAAACCATAAAGGGGGTGCCGTCAGCACGTTCAGCGCACTGGTGCAATCCCTGTTTCAATTCCGGCCCCAGGTCGCGCGCCAGTTGTGTGCCGCAGAATGTTGGAGTAGAACGTCGTGGGCGGTCCGTGGGCAAAGCGAGTGTTGGCGGACTGCCGCCCAGGCACTCTTTCCAGTAGGCAAGTTGCTTTTCCAGCACTGGCCCCCGGAGTTGCTCGCGCTGCCAGGCGGCAAAATCGGCATATTGAATCGGCAAGGGCGCCAAAGCGGCCGGTTGATTATTAGCAAAGCCCTCGTAATAGGTTGCCAACTCCCGGAAGAAAACTGACGCCGACCACTCGTCAAAGGCGATGTGGTGAATTGTCAGCACAAACCAGTGTTCATCCGGCTGCAATCGAAGCAGGACGGCCCTGATAGGCAGGTCGGATGCGAGATCGAATGGATGGTTGACCTCGTCGTGCACCAGGCGTTGCGCCTCAGTTGATCGCTCGGCTTCCGCGAGCGTGCAGAGATCGACCACTGGTAGCTCCAGGCTGGCAGTTTCCTCGACTCGCTGAATCGGTTCCTCGTCCTCCAACCGGATAAGGGTGCGCAGGACATCGTGTCGCCGGATTATTGCGTTAAGCGAACGCCCCAATGCCGCGGCATCCAACGGCCCACTAAGCCGGGCAAGGAACGGGACATTGTACAGGGCGGAGTTCGGCTCCAGTTGTTGCAAAAACCACAGCCGCTGCTGGCCGAAAGACAGGGGACACGCCACTTGCGAGCCCTCGACCTGTCGCAAACGCTCAGCGAGAAGCGCCCGCCGGCGCTCCAGGGAATCAGGCGCGGATCCTTTAACCGTAGAACTCATGTCGTAATCTTTTGGTGGTCTGGGTCGCTCAGGAGTTCGTCGATTTCCTCCTCGGTAAGTTCGTCCAGGCGTGCCAGCAATTCCTGGGCGCGGCGGCTCTGCAACCGTCGCGGAATCGCAACGGGGCGCCTGGGTTCCTCCCGTTGGATTCGCGCGACGCTCTCGGCCAAACCGGCGATAGTGGGTGTTTCAAACAGCAGACGCACCGGCAGGTCGACATTGAAAGCTTCGGTAAGCCTGGCCATGACCTGGCTGGCGAGCAAAGAGTGGCCGCCCAGATGGAAAAAATTATCCTCAATGCCGACCGACTTCAGATTGAGAATCCCGCACCAGATTTCAGCGATTCCTCTTTCTACATCGTTCCGGGGTGGAACTGACCGGGTAGTCCGCACCACATCGGTATTCCCCGGGCAAGGCAAGGCGCGGCGATCGAGCTTCCCATTGGATGTCAGCGGCAAAGATGCCAACGGGATAAACACCGCCGGGATCATGTAGTCGGGCAGGCTTTGGGCCAAATGCTGTCGAAGCTCCGACAAGCTTGGTACTTCCTTAACGGGCACCACGTAAGCAACGAGTCGTCGTTCGCCGTTCAGGTCGTCGACGATCACTGCGCTTTCGCGAATTCCCTCGTGCCGGTTGAGGGCCGATTCTATCTCTCCCAATTCGACTCGAAAACCGCGAATTTTGACCTGGTGGTCCATGCGCCCCAGGTATTCGAGTTCTCCTGCGGACGTGTATCGCGCCAGGTCGCCGCTGCGGTAAAGCCGCGCGCCCGGCTGAGAGCACCACGGATCCGGCACAAAACGCTCGGCGGTCAGCTCCGGCCGATTCAAGTACCCCCGCGCCACCCCTGCCCCGCCAACGCAAATCTCTCCGGGCACCCCCAACGGAACAGGTTGAAGATGTTTGTCCAGCAAGTATAGCCGCAGATCCGGAATCGGCACACCAATGACGCTGCCCGCATTTCGGGCCAAGTCCGCGCGGCGTATGACACGGTATGTTACATGAACGGTCGTCTCGGTGATCCCGTACATATTGACCAACCGCGGTTTCTCATCCCCATGTCGATCGAACCAGGGCTTGAGACTCTGCAATTCCAGTGCTTCGCCGCCGAACACGACGTAGCGCAAGTTCAACTTGGAAGGCACCGATGCTTCCGCGTCTACCCAGATCAATTGCCGGAATGCCGATGGGGTTTGGTTAAGGACGGTAACACCTTCACGGACGAGTAAGGCGAGAAATTCCTTAGGCGAGCGGCTGACCAGGTACGGCACCACGACCAACCGCCCACCATAAAGCAGCGCGCCCCAGAGTTCCCATACCGAAAAATCAAAAGTATAAGCATGGAACAACGTCCAGACATCGGTGGAATCGAATCGAAACCAGGGCTGAGTCTGCTGCATTAAACGCACTACGTTGAAATGGGTAACCAGGACACCTTTGGGTTGGCCGGTAGAGCCTGAGGTATAGATGATGTAGGCTGTGTCCTTTGGCGTGACCGCGCTAACTGGATTCGTCAGCGGCTCAGCTTCAATACGATCCCGGTTTGCATCCAAAGCTACGACCTTGGCTCTGGTCTGCCCCAGGCCGATGGCCTGCTCCAGTTCAGGAACGAGGGTCGTTTGAGTTAACAACACCCGCACTTGCGTGTCGTCGATAATGAATGCCATGCGCGCCGGCGGCACGCACGGATCAATCGGCACGTAAGCGCCACCCGCCTTCAGCACGGCCAGACAGGCCACCACCAGGTCGAGAGAACGCTCCAGGCAAATGGCTACCGCTGCTCCAGGCCCTACTCCCAAACCTTGCAGCAAATGTGCCAGTCGATTGGCTCGCGCGTTGAGTTCCCGATAGCTCAGTTGCTGCTTTTCGTCATTAACCGCGATTGCGTTGGGCGTCCGTTCAACCTGTGTGGCAAACCATTCATGCAAACACGGGCCAGGCACAGATTCGGTTGAAGCGGGATTCCAAGCCGCCAGCAGTTGACAGCGTTCCGGTTCGGTCAGCAGCGGCAACTGGGAGAGGTTTTGGCCCGGTTGAGCGACGGCTGCCTCCAGCATCGTTTCAAGATGGCGCACAAATCGCGCGATCGTCCCCGCGTCGAACAAATCCGTGCGATATTCCGAACGCAGCCGAATGCCATCGCGAGTCTCGGTTGCCAGCAGCGTCCAATCGAATTTCGCGCCTCCGTTGTCCACTTCGATACGCTCGGCCAATACTTCGGGCAACGACCAGGATTCGGGCAACCCGCCTTGCAGACCAAAAACAACCTGGAAAAGTGGATGGCGGCCGTGGTCCCTTGGCGGTTGCAACGCCTCCAGGATTCGATCCAGCGAAACCTCCTGGTGAGCTTTGGCTTCGATCGTCGTTTCGCGCACACGCCGCACAAAATCAATAAACGACGGGTCATCGCCCGCATCACAGCGAAGCGCGTGAGTATTTACCAGAAACCCAATCAGGCCTTCGGTCTCCGCCTGCTCTCGCCCGGCAATGGGTGAGCCGACAATAATATCGGTCTGCCGAGTATATCGATGGAGCAGTGCTTCAAATCCGGCCAGGAGCACCATAAACAACGTGGCACCCTCGCGACGCCCCAACTCCTTCAGAGCATCCGAAAGCTGCTGTGACAAGTTGTGGTACTGTGTGGCGCCGCGAAATGATTGACGGCTCGGACGCTCGTAATCGCCTGGCAGATCCAACGACGGCAAAGGGCCGCGCAGCTTCTGCTTCCAGAATTCAAGCGCTTCGCTCAGCTGGCCTTTCGTCATCCGATCCCGCTGCCAGGCGGCAAAATCAACGTATTGAACCGGTAGTTCCGGCAACCGAGCCTCACGGCCGGAGATCAATCCCCCGTAAACTTCGGCCAGCTCGCGCCGGAGTATGTTGAAAGACCATTCATCAGCCACGAGGTGGTGGAGGTTAAACAACAGAATATGATCGTCCTCCGCCAACCAGTACAGATGCGCGCGAAAAAGGGGTCCCCGCACCAGGTCAAACGGCCGGCATGCCTCGGCTTGCAGCCGGCGCTGCGCTTCCGATACCGGATCGGAGGATTTGCTCAAATCGGTGACTTCGAGGTCAAAGGAGTGAGGACCCTGGATGATCTGGCTCGGTTTCCCCTCCTGCACGCCGAATACCGTGCGCAGGGATTCATGCCGGTCAGAAACAACATCAAGACTGCGACGCAGCGCGCCAATGTTCAACCGCCCGCGGCAGCGCCACGCTTCGGGCAGATTATACGCAGAGGTGCCGGGCGCTAATTGTTCAATGATCCACAGGCTCTCCTGCATATAGGAGAGCGGAAACCCTGCTTGAGCGCTGACCAGCGTCTTGGGCGCCCGTTCGGTAAAACCTTGAACTGGTTCGAGGCAGTTACTTAAAGACTGGCTCATGGTGCGAATGGGGGCGTGGTGAGGAAAAAAAAGCAGCCGGGCTCACGGCAGCAGCTGTTGTTGGCAACCGACTCCACCCTACCCAGGCGAAGTTTTTCTGCCATCCGTTAGCCCGGCAAAAACTGACCGTGTTCGCAGACCGGGAACGAGGTTCCGCTTCTGCAGCCGGTTGCGGCAGAGCTGTGTAACCCGGTCTCGTGGACAGGTATCGGACTGCGGTGTCGGTTGCCATACGACTGGCTCAACCGTAGGCTACTGCCCTGAGTTTGGGGTAGTAGGTGATAACCTGAAACTCCGTCACCCAATTACTCCTTTGGTTCCTCTCAATCCTAATCTTAATCTTAATCTCGATCTCAATCTTGATCGTAATCGTAATCCCGCCTCCCCCTAATCCATCCGGTAGGGACCCCGTCCCCGGCCCGTCCCCTCTTAATCTCAATCTTAATCCTAATCGTAATCGTAAACCTGTTTCCCCTTCGCCCTTCGCCCTTCGCCCTTCGGCCTTCCCCCTCACTCCCCGCTTGACGACAAAAGAACTTCTGCGAGGATTGCAAACGGGGGAAAACGCGCTCAGGGCCGGTGGGTTTTCACCCCAGAAAAACTTTCAACCAATTATCAGGCTTATCGAAAAGAAATTGCGGATCTTAATGGTGGAAGACGAGAAGCGGGACGCTACCCTCGTTCAGCACGTCCTCAAAGAGGGCGGTTTTGATTTCAGCTTTAAGCTAGTGGATACCGAGACGGGTTTTCTGCAAGAGCTTGAGCAATTTCAGCCTTCGGTGATACTTTCTGACCACGGCTTGCCCGCCTTTGATGGCTTCACTGCCCTGGCCCTGGCAAAAAAGCGCGCCCCCGATGTTCCTTTCATTTTCGTGACGGGCTCGCTGGGCGAAGAGATGACGATCAACGCACTCAAAAGCGGAGCCGCGGATTTCGTTCTAAAACACCGGCTCAATGCGTTGCCGCCCGCGGTCCACCGGGCCTTGCGCCAGGCCGAAATGCGCACTGAGCGCAAAAAGGCTGAAGAGGAGCTGCTCTCAAGCGAGGAACGCTACCGGACTTTGGTCGAACTGTCCCCCGATGCGCTTTTTGTGCAGATTCACGGCCGTGTCGTGTTCATTAATTCCGCAGGCCTAAAGCTGTTTGGGGCTGTCGGCCCCAGGGATTTAATCGGAAAAGAAGTCCGTGAACTGGTTGATGACTCCTCCTGGGAGCGAGTCCAACAGCAGTTCGCTTGCGTCCTGGAAGAAGGCAAGCCGGTTCCTTTTGACGAGCAACGCTGGAAGTGCCTCGATGGCACCCCCGTCGATGTGGAAGTCGCCGCCGCTCCCTTGATATATGCCGGCAAACCCGCCGCGCAGGTCATCGCGCATGACATCACCGAGCGCAAACGGGCCGAACAGGAAATCCGACGGCTCAACGCCGACTTGGAAAAACGCGTCCAGGTACGCACCGCCGAGCTCGAAGCCGCCAACAAGGAACTCGAGGCTTTCAGCTACTCAGTTTCCCACGACCTTCGGGCGCCATTACGTCATATCGAAGGCTTCGTCGAGATCCTGCTTAGCACCAAAGCGCCGGGCCTCGACGCGGAATCAAATCAGTACCTCGAAACCATCGCAGGGTCAGCCAAACAAATGGGCAGACTCATCGATGATCTGCTCACTTTCTCTAGAACCGCCCGGGCCGAGGTGAATCGCACCGCGGTGGCCCTAGCTGAGCTAGCGCAAACCGTGGTCCGCGAAGTTCAGCGCGAAGCCGGTGAGCGGCAAATCGAATGGGTCATGTCGGACCTGCCCGAAGTTGAGGCGGACCCGGCGCTGCTTCGCCAGGTGCTCGTTAACCTAGTCAGTAATGCCTTGAAATACACTCGCACCCGGCCGCACGCTCGCATCGAGATCGGCGCCCGGCGCGAACGCACTGAAGAAATTATTTTCGTGCGCGATAACGGCGTCGGATTCGACATGCGTTACGCCCACAAACTCTTCGGTGTGTTCCAACGGCTGCATCGAGCCGCGGATTTCGAAGGCACCGGCGTCGGCCTGGCAAATGTGCGCCGGATCATCGCCCGCCACGGCGGCCGTACCTGGGCCGAAGGCGAAGTCGACAAAGGCGCAACCTTCTCCTTCTCCCTCCCCCGAAGCAAACGGTAGACCAAAGGCAGGGACGCCGTCCTCGGCGTCCCCATCTCCTTCTTCCGCTTTCCTTTGCGTCTTCTCGTCTTGGCGTGAGGAAAAAGGCGGCCCACAACAAATTAGCGTTCATTAGCATTCATTAGCGGTTGAACTGGTCTTTCGGTTGCGGCTCTGCGCTCTGTGCGTTCTTTGTGGTTAAAGTGATTTTGGCCAAGCCCCATTTCGTGTACTTCGTGGTCCTCTCCTCAGTTTCTGTACAATCTCATTTTCCTGTCCCAGTTTTTCTGTCTTAGAGCTTTCCCGAAAACCATATCCCTTTCGGTATTTAGTGTATTTCGTGGTTCTCTTCCGGTTGCTTCTAACCTTGCCCTTACCTCCTCCGCCCTTTCGCCTTGCCTAACTCCACTGCACCGCTTTCTCTATCCCCGGAAGCGCTACTATGAAAAAACTAAACATCGGTTTGATCGGCTACGGCTTCATGGGCCGCGCTCACGCCAACGCCTACCGCAAAGCCCCTAATTTCTTCGACCTCGAATTTCAGCCCGTCCTCAAAACCGTCTGCGCACGCGATGAGGCCAAGGCGAAGAGCTTCGCCACTCGCTGGGGGTTCGAAACCGTTGAAACCGACTGGCGAAAACTCATCGACCGAAAAGACATCGACCTCATCGATATCGCCGCCCCGAACGATGTGCACATGGAAATCGCCATTGCCGCAGCCAAAGCCGGCAAGATGCTGCTGTGTGAAAAGCCCCTGGCCATGAATGGAGCCGATGGACTAAAAATGGTCCAGGCCGTCGAAAAAGCCAGGATCCCCAATATGGTGTGGTACAATTACCGCCGTGTCCCCGCCGTTACCCTGGCTCGACAATTAATCGATGAAGGCAAGCTCGGCCGAATATTTCATTACCGCGCAAAATTCCTGCAGGACTGGACCATTTCCAAAGACCTGCCCCAGGGCGGCGCCGGGCTGTGGCGACTCGATGTCAACGTCGCCGGCAGCGGTGTGACCGGTGATCTCCTGGCCCATTGCATTGATACCGCCGTCTGGCTCAACGGCAGCATCGATCGCGTCAGCGCCATGACCGAAACCTTTATCAAAGAACGCAAACACAACCTGAGCGGCAAGGTGGAGAAGGTCGGCATCGATGACGCCTGCGCTTTTCTCGCCCGGTTCAACAATGGCTCGCTGGCAACCTTTGAATCCACCCGCTACGCCCGCGGTCATAAAGCACTCTACACGTTTGAAATCAACGGCGAGCACGCCTCCATCGCCTGGGATCTGCACGACCTGCACCGGTTGCAATACTTCGATCATCGGGACGAAGGTCGCGTCCGCGGCTGGCGCAGCATTCACGTCACCGACGGCGACCATCCGTATATGGACAAATGGTGGGTGCCGGGATTGCAGATCGGATACGAACATAGCTTCGTTCATCAGTTCGCTGATTTCCTCGATGGCGTCGCCAAAGGCAAACCCGCCAGCCCCACCTTCCGCGACGCGCTCGAAACCCAATACGTCTGCGACGCCGTCCTCAAATCTGCCAACACCGGCAACTGGGAAAAAGTAAAGAACTGACACAGAACTGCGTCGGCAGGCTCTCTCGTCTCCGAGAATCCCGCAGGGATTCCGTCCCCCAGCCCAGGGTTGCGACGGCTGGCCAGTCCGGCTCGAACGAGCTACCCTCGGTAACCTCCGCCCGTGGACCTCAACTCCAAAGGAGTTGTGCCCTTAACTGATTACTTTCGTTTCCCCCCAATTATCTGCGGTGTATTGCAACCGCCACCCACTTCCCGGTTGCCAGCCGTCCAATCGCCAGATTAATTTAATGCATGACCTCAGGTTCTCTCGTGCGATTGCTCGTTTTTAGCGCATCGGTGTTGGTTGCCTGCGCCGGCTGTGCAGCCTCGCTCACCCCGGCCCAGCAGCAGTGCCTGCATAAAGCCCGTCGATCCGAGCGTAGCGGATGGATCTACCTGCACATCGAAGGCGAACCGAAAGACCGTGGTTTTCAGCACGGCTATTTACTCGCGCCCGAGATCGCCGATGCCTTGAGAACTTCCCGGACCAGTTGGGAATACTCGAGCGCGATGCCCTGGTCCTGGCTGGTGCAGCGGGGCGCCGGCCCCATGCTCCCGCACGTCGACGCCGAAGATCTCGCTGAGCTGGACGGCATCGTCGATGGCATGGCCGCGGCGGGACACCCCACCTCGCGCGAAGAACTGGTCGCCTATAACGCCTACCTCGAGCTGTCGTGGTATTGGTGGCCCATCGAGTCCAAAAACTTAAAGGATAGCCCTCCTCCTTCTGTGCGCCAGTCGTGCAGCTCGTTCATTGCTACCGGCCGGATGACCAAGGACGGCAACGTGGTCCTGGGCCATAACACGATGATGGACTATAACGATGTGTTTCCCAACGTCATCGCTGACATTGTGCCGAGCCACGGCCATCGCATCCTGTGGCAAACCAACCCCGGCTGGATCCACAGCGGCACTGATTTCTTCATTACCGACGCCGGGCTGGTTGGTTCGGAAACAACCATCGGCAATTTCGAGGGATTCGATACCAACGGCATTCCGGAATTTGTTCGTATGCGCCGCGCGACCCAGGACGCCAAAACCATCGATCAATGGTGCGAAATCATGCGCCGCGGAAACAATGGCGGCTATGCCAACTCCTGGCTGCTGGGCGATATCAACTCCCGCGAAATTGCTCGGCTCGAGCTGGGCTTGAAATACGTTGGCTTCGAAAAGAAACAGGATGGCTATTTCACCGGGTCAAATGTTGCCGAGGATACCCGCCTGCTCCGCTTCGAAACTTCGGAAAAGGAAACGGATATCCGCGAATCCTCCGTAGCGCGGCGAGTGCGCTGGAAACAATTGATGAATAAATATGTCGGCAAAATCGATGTGGCACTGGCCAAAGAGTTTGAAGCCGATCATTTTGATAGCTTTCGTGAGAAACTGGAACCGGGTTGTCGCACGTTGTGCGGCCACTATGAGTTGGACCGCGACACGGCCGGAACCTGGCCCGGCGTCCCATACGGTTGTGGCGGCACAGTCGATGCCAAAGTCGTGGACGCGCAAATGGCCCGTCGGCTTGCCTTTGATGCGCGCTGGGGCACCGCCTGCGGAAAATCTTTCGATGCTACGAAATACCTCGATGCCCACCCGCAGTTTGATTGGATGAAAGAAATCTTGAAGAGCCGCCCCACCGAGCCCTGGGTGCAATTCCAGGCCGGACAGTAATAGCGCAGGCCTCCGAGCCTGCCGTATCGCCGACCTCCGAGTCGGCGAGCGTCGGTTCAAAGCGCCTGCAACGAGCATTCGCAGGCTGGGAAGCCTGCGATACAGGCAGGGTCCTGCCGGACGGACACCAAGCCTGCGCTACCTGTCGGCGCACGTTTGGGCCATATAATCGGACGGAATCTCCTTGGTAACAACGGGCTTGCACAATAGAACATATCAACGTATCAAGATATGTTGATTTTTTTGTTGCAACCGCCCCCCGATCCGAGTATTTTCCTCCCCAGAATCGCTTCCGCGAAACGACTGAATTGTGAATACGGCATTGGATAAAGCGCAGGCGCTGAACCGCTTACTTGGCGAGCGCATCGTCATTCTGGACGGCGCGATGGGCACGATGATCCAGGCTCATCACCTGGATGAGGCCGCCTTTCGTGGCGAGCGATTCAAGGATTGGCACAAAGATCTGAAGGGTCTCAATGACCTGCTGAACCTCACGCAGCCCGCTTTGATCGAAGAGATCCATCGCGAATACCTCGAAGCCGGTGCCGATGTCATCGAAACCAACACCTTCAACGCGCAGGCCGTTTCCCTGGCGGATTATGGAATGGAATCTCTTGCGTACGAGATGTCGAAGGCCGGCGCGGAATGCGCTCGGCGCGCGGCGGACGGGGTGATGAAAGAACAGCCGGGTCGTTTGGCGTTCGTCGCCGGTGCTCTTGGTCCAACAACGAAGACGACCTCGATCGCTATCGACGTCAACAGCCCCGCTGCGCGCGCTGCGACGTTCGATGAAATCGCCGCGGCTTATTATGACCAGGCGCGCGGCTTGCTGGACGGTGGCGTGGACGTGCTGCTGGTCGAAACGATCTTCGACACGCTAAATGCTAAAGCGGCTTTCTTCTCGATCCTCAGGCTCTTCGAAGAACGCGGCATTACTCCCCTGCCCTTTGGCGCGTCCGCCCATACAAGTGCAAATGCGCAGCAGCCCGCGGCACAACGCACGATTCCGCTTCTGGCTTCGGTCACTTTCTTCCAGGCCGGGAGCACACGCGGCGTCACCGGACAAACCGTCGAGGCGTTCTGGAATTCCATTTCGCACGTGCCGTTGCTGTCCGTGGGCATGAACTGCGCGCTTGGTCCAAAGGAACTCCGGCCGCTCGTCGAGGAAATGGCGGGCTTGGTGCCCATCTTCATGAGCGCCTATCCCAATGCCGGGCTCCCCAATCCGTTGCTGCCAACCGGTTTTCCTGAAACGCCAGAGACGCTTGCACCACAATTGGAGGAATGGGCCCGCAACGGCTGGCTGAACCTGGTCGGCGGTTGCTGCGGCACCACACCGGCCCACATCCGCGCCATCGCCGACGCTGTCCGCGGTGTCACGCCACGCGTGCCCCGCAAGGCCGAGCCGTACACTCGCTTGAGCGGCCTGGAGTCACTGACGATTCGGCCCGAAACCAATTTTGTAAACGTCGGCGAACGCACCAACGTCACCGGCTCCCCCAAGTTCTCCAAGCTGGTGCTCGCGGGCGATTTTGAAGGCGCATCGACGATCGCCCGGCAGCAAGTCGAAAACGGCGCGCAGATAATCGACGTCAATCTCGACGAAGCGATGCTGGACTCCGAGAAAGCGATGACCACCTTCGTCAACCTGGTCTCTGCCGACCCGGACATCGCGCGCGTGCCGGTGATGATCGACAGCTCGAAGTGGTCGGTGATCGAAAACGGATTAAAATGCCTGCAAGGCAAAGGCGTCGTCAATTCCATCAGCCTCAAAGAAGGTGAGGAGAAGTTTAGGCGTCAGGCTTCGCTCGTTCGGCGCTACGGCGCGGCCGTGGTTGTCATGGCATTTGATGAGCGCGGGCAGGCGGACAGCTTCGCGCGCCGCGTCGAGGTGTGCGAACGTTCCTACCGGATCCTCACCCAGGAGGTCGGCTTCCCGCCGCAAGACATCATCTTCGACCCGAACGTGCTGACGGTCGCCACCGGCATCGAAGAGCACAACAATTACGCACTGGATTTCATCCGAGCGACCAAATGGATCAAAGAGAACCTGCCGCTGGCCAGAGTCAGCGGCGGCATCAGCAACGTTTCCTTCTCGTTCCGCGGCAATAACGTCGTGCGCGAAGCCATGCATTCGGCTTTCCTTTATCATGCGATTCGTGCCGGTCTGGACATGGGCATCGTGAATGCCGGCATGCTGGGCGTGTATGAGGAGATCCCCAAGGATTTGCTCGAACTAGTTGAGGATGTACTGCTCAACCGGCGCCCTGACGCAACCGAACGACTCGTTCGGTTCGCCGACACCGTAAAGCAGCAGGACAAAACCGAGGTCGCTGCCGACGCCTGGCGAGCCGGCACCGTGGAAGAACGGTTGAGCCATGCGTTAGTAAAGGGCATCGTCGATTTCATCGACCAGGACACCGAGGAAGCTCGGCAAAAACTTGGCCGGCCACTGGCCGTCATCGAAGGCCCGCTCATGGACGGGATGAACGTGGTCGGCGACCTCTTTGGGTCCGGCAAGATGTTTTTGCCGCAAGTCGTCAAGAGCGCACGCGTGATGAAGAAGGCCGTCGCCTATTTGCTGCCGTTTATGGAAGCCGAGAAAGAGGAGACCGGCAACCACCGGGCCCAGGGTCGCATCGTTATGGCCACCGTCAAAGGCGACGTTCACGACATTGGCAAGAACATCGTCGGCGTAGTGCTCGGCTGCAATAACTACGAAGTGATCGACCTCGGCGTGATGGTGCCCGCCGAAAAGATCCTGGAAACCGCGCGTGAGGCCAAAGCGGACTTGATCGGCCTGAGCGGCCTAATCACGCCTTCACTGGATGAAATGAGCCACGTCGCCAAAGAGATGCAGCGACAGGGTTTCACAGTGCCGCTCCTCATTGGTGGCGCCACGACCAGCAAAGCGCACACGGCTGTGAAGATCGCGCCTGGCTATGCCAACCCCGTCGTTCACGTCCTGGACGCTTCTCGGGCAGTTGGTGTCGTCGGCAGTTTGATTAACCCGGCGCTGAAGTCCGCCTATGTGCAGAATATCCGCGCCGATTACGAGAAAGTTCGCGCCCACCACGCCGACCAGAAAGCGAAGCCTTTGCTTTCACTCGATGAGGCACGCCGCCATCGAACACCGATCACCTGGCAAGAATCTGACATCGCAAAACCATCCTTCATTGGAATCCGCGTCCTGAGCTCTGACACCAGTATCGAGCATCCAGTATCCGCTATCCATCTCTCCGACTTGGTTCCCTTCATCGATTGGTCGCCTTTCTTTCACACCTGGGAGATGCGCGGACGCTACCCCTCGATCCTGGAAAATGCCGAAGCGAAAAAGCTGTTCGACGACGCCCAGGCGCTGCTCGCGGACATCGTCTCAAACAAGCAGCTTACCGCACGGGCTGTTTATGGATTCTTCCCGGCAAGTTCGGTCGGCGACGATGTCGAACTCTACACGGACGAGTCCCGCACACGGGTGTTGACCACGTTCCACTTCCTGCGCCAGCAAATGGATAAACCGGCCGATCAGTCCAACCACTGCTTGGCCGACTACATCGCTCCCAAATCAGGCCGCTCGCAGTTGCATGATTATATCGGCGCGTTCGCGGTCAGCGCCGGCTTTGGGACCGAGGATTTGTGCCACAAGTTCGAGCGCGATCATGACGATTACAACGCGATCATGACGAAAGCGCTTGCCGATCGCCTGGCCGAAGCTTTTGCCGAGTACTTGCATAAACGAGCTCGCGAGGAATGGGGTTATGGCCGCGACGAAAATCTCAGCAAAGAGGAATTGATCCGCGAGCAATACCGCGGCATCCGCCCTGCGGCGGGTTACCCTGCCTGCCCGGACCATACCGAGAAAGGTTTGCTCTGGGAGCTGCTCGACGTCGAGACCAACACAGGAATCAAATTGACTGAGAGTTGCGCCATGTGGCCGGGTGCCAGCGTCAGCGGACTCTACTTCGCCCATCCCGCGTCTAAATACTTCGGTGTCGGCAAACTCGGACGCGACCAGGTGGTCGACTATGCTTCGCGGAAAGCAATGGATCTCCCGACCGTGGAACGCTGGCTGGGTCCCTATCTGAATTACGAACCAACCACGGGTTCCGAACCACTTCCTCAAGCCGAACCTGCCCTGCCCGCCTGATTTGTATCGCTTCCTAGCCTGCGAAAGCTCGCGGCGGACGCTATGAACCAACGCTAAGCCGACTCGGAGGTCGGCGATACAGCAGGCTCGGAGGCCTGCGCTACTTGCGAGTGTTGTGAGGTCTACTGAAATTGCTTTTTCGAGGTCTTGCATTTCGGCATGCTGGCGCCGCCCGGAACAAATGGCTCACTGGCACCACTGATGACCTCTTACGACCAACTCCGAACGAAGTTGAGGGATACTCCTCAGACCTGGCTGGTGACCGGCGTGGCTGGATTCATCGGCTCCAATCTTTTGGAGAACCTACTCAAGCTGAATCAACGTGTTGTAGGTCTCGACAATTTTTCTACAGGTCACCGCGACAATTTGGAAGCTGTGAAGAATCTCGTCTCTGCCGCGCAATGGCGCAAGTTCCGGTTGCTAAAGGGCGACATCGCCGATGCGGCTGTTTGCCAGCGCGCCTGTAAGGGAGTTCGTTACGTTCTGCATCATGCCGCGCTCGGTTCGGTTCCAGCTTCGCTAGCCAAGCCCCTCGCCTGTCATCGCAGCAATGTCACTGGGTTCGTAAACGTGCTCGAAGCCGCGCGCCAGGCGAAGGTTAAACGCGTCATCTATGCCTCCAGCAGCGCCGTTTACGGTGACATCGCCAGGTTGCCAAATATCGAAGAACTAATCGGCGCACCGCTGTCGCCTTACGCGGCCAGCAAAACCGTTAACGAGGTATACGCCGCGGCGTTTGGTCGCGCTTACGAGATCGATACCATCGGACTGCGTTACTTTAACGTGTATGGTCCGCGTCAGGATCCCGCAGGTGCTTACGCGGCAGTGATTCCCGCCTGGATTTCGGCCATGCTGCAACAACGTCCCATCTACATCAACGGCGACGGTAAAACGACTCGCGACTTTTGCTACGTCGCCGACGTGGTGCAAGCAAACCTCCTCGCGGCAACCACAAAAAACCAGCGGGCATCGAATCAGGTTTTCAACATCGCGCTGGGACGCCAAACCACATTGAATCAACTGGTCGATGCTATTCGTAAAGTTGTTCGCTCGCTTCAGCAAACGTCAGGTGAAATAAAACCCATCTATCGTGAATTCCGAGCTGGCGATGTCCGGCATTCGGTGGCCAGCATCAGCAAGGCCCGTCGACTTTTGGGCTACGCGCCGAAGTACAGTCTCCAAAGCGGATTGACCGCGGCCATGCAATGGTACGCCAATTCACGGTAAGGACCGTCTCCCTGATTCACATTGTCGGTAAGGACGCCGTCCTCGGCGTCCCTGATCCTGTCGCTTTTCCTATTACGGTCCCGAGTTTTGAAGTCTTCACCGGCTGCACCACCACCGCTACCAAACCCAGGTCAGGAGATGAAAGCTCCCTGAAAGCCGCCAGGCTCAAGTCGATCACGCGCCCTTTGCGAACCAGCTCCCACGCCGGTCCACGATCGGTAATAGTCACATAGACTACGCGGTGGGTGGAGCCGGGCAGTTCTACGCGTACCTTTGTCCCCAGTGGATAAACCCACGAAGCAGCAGTGAGCTTGTCCGGATCGAAGGGCTTGCCGTTGGCCATGAGCCGCCCACGATGTTCTTCTCCATACCATGATGCTGCGCCGGATTGTGCAGGAGCCGCCAAACAGGTCCGGCCAGTACCGACCACGACCAGCGCTAGCCCGAGCAGCACGCTCGAACCGGTCCGAGTTGCGGGCAGGTAATTCACCCGCGAAAGTACTTGTGCTGCTGCCGCCGTTGAATGGGGTGTAATCCTCCGGGTTTTTAGGTTATCGCCCACTTCATAGGATCAGGGGGTCATCCTAGGATGGAGGCAGTCGCAACCCAGATAAATGACTCGGAATGCTTTAAACGCGAGCACTGAACCGGCCGTTTCCATCGGCATTTTTGCGTGGAACGAGGAACGGTCCATTGGGCGCATGCTGCAGTCGCTGTTCGATCAGTCTCTGTTCGCCCGTCTCCAGCGTCGCGGCAACCTCTGCGAGATCATGGTTGTCGCCAATGGCTGTACGGACGGAACTTGCCAGATTGCCGAGGAGATATTCGAGCGACAGAACCGTGTTCATCCAGCCGCAAATGCATTTTCGGCGCGCGCCATAAACCTGCCGGAACGTGGGAAATTCCACGCCTGGAACCGCTTTGTGCACGCGTTGTCGGCTAAATCGGCGCGTCATCTTTTCCTCATGGATGCCGACATTGTTATCCGCCAGCCCGATACTCTTCTGAATATGCTGCGGGTTTTGGAAACGGATTCCTGGGCAAATATTGCGGTGGATCGGCCGCGGAAAGACCTTGAATTCAAAGCGCGAAAGTCCTGCCGCGATCGTTTATCGCTTTCGGCTGCCCAACTTACCGCCAGCGCATCCGCGCAATTGTGCGCGCAACTCTATGGTATCCGCAGCGACTGCGCCCGGAACAT
The DNA here is from genome assembly GCA_964623885.1 of uncultured Verrucomicrobiota bacterium. GTDB lineage: Bacteria > Verrucomicrobiota > Verrucomicrobiia > Limisphaerales > UBA8199 > CAZUVM01. Next base: position 15,127 of record CAZUVM010000211.1, on the reverse strand, counting down.
TTACCTGCCCAAAGACCTCGGCGCTTGCGAAGACGGGTTTATAAAGGCCCTGGTCTGCACGGATTTTCTGGAGCACGAAGTTTGGCTGGACCGGCTGAAGATCGCGCCGAACGCTGAGCACACGTTTGAGGCATATACCTCGCCCCTGGCGATCCTGAAAAATCAGAAACGGCAGATTATCGGCCAGACCATGGTTCACATTGTGGTCGATAAGTTCCTGCGCACACTGGCGCCCTCCGAACGACGCCAACTCGCGCACACCCTCGAAACCAAAGATACGTCCGATCCAAGCTGGCTCAAGCGGCTGCTCGCAGCCCATCTACAATCAGCGCGTTTCTGCTGGCGGCTGTATCCTGGACTGGCAGCACAGCGTTTCCGGCACTTGGCGAAACTGAGCTACGTCCGGCGCGTTTCCTGTCTCCCTGCCGCCACCCTGTCGTCCGCCATGACCCTGCTGGCAAGCTTTCTCGCATGGCGGACGCTTAAATCCGGCTGCACTGATTATTGGCCACGCGCGCCAAGACCAGTCAGTGATTTGCACGAAACCTGTGGCGTGGCACAGCCCGCGCTTCTGAGAGCACGATAATATTCTATTTATGCACGGAACAATTCCCCAAAAAATCGGCCGGGTGTTCGTCGACCTGGTGCGCCACCCGCAATATGTGTCACGCTGCATCACCCACAACGTGGTTAACGGCAAAACGCCGCTCGACCTCGGTCTGCCGTGGTTCTCCTACGCGGCGATCGATTTTCTGGAAGAATTTCTCCAGCCGCAGATGACCGTGTGCGAGTACGGTTCCGGAGGCTCGACGATGTTTTTCGCTCGTCGGACAAAGTCCGTCTTCTCAATTGAAGATAATCCCAAATGGTTCGAACTCGTGCGGCAACGGCTGCACCATGATTCACTGCGAAACGTAACCATGGAACTGTGCCCTTTTGACTTTAAAGACCCGGTGGGTTTCGAACATTCGGCCTATTTGCACGCGATCCCCGATGAGCGTTTCGACGTCATCATAGTCGATGGCAGTGAGGAATGGATCCAGGTTCGGCCGCAATGCTTCAAAAAGGCGGAGAGTCGTGTGAAACGAGGCGGCATCATTGTGGTAGACGACTCCTGGCGCTACCTCCAACTGCGCACAAAGAACCAAGCCAGAGATCATAAAGTTTTCCAAAGCGTTGGCCCCTGCCGGCCCGGTGTGACCAGCACCGACGTATACTTCTACTGAGTCCGGAAATGCAGCAGTTCAATATCAAGGCGCATTCAATCCACCAGCTCGTCCATTTTCCTCCATGCGCGTAGTCCATCTCCTCAGGAAGTTGGATCCAGCGGAGTGGAGCGGAACGGAAACTGCCATTAAACGCCTGTTCGACGGCCTGCGTTCGCACGGAGTTACCCCCGCCGTGTATTGTCCAAAGCTGGATCGGAATGGAACGGCCGATCCGCTGGCACAAGCAGGTTATGAGGTGCAACGGTTTCGCGCATTCGTGCCGGTTTTTGGCCTTTCACCGCAACGGCGACGCCAGTTGATCGCCGTTGGCGGAAACCTCATGTCCTTCGACTTGTTCCCCGCCCTCAGGCGCGACAAGCAATTCGACGTCATCCATACTCACACCCTGGGACGGCTCGGCGGTATCGCTTTGCGCACGGCCAAAAGCCGGCGCGTGCCGTTCGTTGTGACCATTCATGGCGGGGTGTTCGATTTGCCCGACAAACTCAAAGCTGCCTTCAATGCACCGCCCTCGGACGGGTGGGAATGGGGCAAGTTGTTCGGAATGCTGTTCCAATCACACCGGTTGTTTTGCGACGCGGACGCTATTCTCACTTGCAACCCAAAAGAAGCAGCCCAGCTCCAGCAGCGGTTTCCCAGGAAGCGCATCGAAGTCCAGCCTCATGGCGTCCCCCTTGAAACTTACCGGCGCGATCACCGCGCGGCAGCGCGCGCAGCATTTCCACAAATCGAGAACCGTCAGGTTCTGCTTTGTCTCGGGCGCATCGACCCGGTAAAAAATCAAGCCTGGTTGCTCGAGCACGCGCCGGCTTTTTTGCAGCGGCATCCACGTGCCCTGCTCGTCCTGGCCGGGCCCTGCACGGACGAGGTTTACGGAGCACATGTCCGGCAGAGAATTCGGGAGCTCGGAATTGCTGAGCGTGTTTTGTTGACGGGTGGCTTGCCGCCCGAGGACCCGCGCCTGCTGGGCTTGCTTCAATCCGCCGAAGTCCTGCTGCTGCCCTCAGTCTCCGAAACTTTTGGACTGGTCATTCTCGAAGCCTGGGCCGCGGGAACCATGGTCGTTGCTGCCCGTGCTTCGGGTCCTTCGGCTTTGATCGAACACGGCCAGAACGGATGGCTGTTCGAGTTGGATGAGCCGTCGACTTTCCATGAGGCGCTGGATTGCACCTTGAACAAGCCCGAACTGGCACCGCGAATGGTGGCGCGCGGCGCCCTGCTCACAGCCAAATATAGTGTGGAAGCGCTGGCATCCCGGCTCAAGCGCCTCTACGAACAACTCGTCGAGGAGTATCCATGCGCTACGTAATTATTCGTGACGACGACACAAACGCGTTGACGCCAATCGGGTGTTTGGAACGGCTTTATCGTCCGTTCCTGGATCGAGGGTTGCCGGTCAACCTGGCCACAATTCCCGATGTCACTACCGCCGCCACCCGAGCGGATGGCAAACCGGAAGGCTTTCTCACCGCTAACGAAGGTAATGGCCACGGCAATTCCTCCGAACCTGGTTCTCGGAAAAACGGAGCCGCGGTTGCCGAATCTGGATTGCCGCTGACCTGCTCAAACGCGAAAACCATGCCGATTGGTTCCAACGACCAGCTCGTGCGATACCTGCGCGATAATCCGGGCTATCACATTTTGCAACATGGCTGCCATCACGATTACCTCGAATTCGACCGGCCATCCCGAGGTGAAGTCGGGCAGCGCCTCGATCGCGGAACGGAGTTGCTCCGTGAAGCCGGATTTCCCAAACCACAGACCTTTGTTGCGCCGTACGACAAGCTCTCCCGGGCAGCGTTGCTGGAAGTATCTGCTCGATTTCGTGTCCTCTCCACCGGCTGGTACGAGCTCAGACGGCTACCGTGCTTCTGGTGGCCTCAGTATGCGCTTAAAAAGCTGCGCCACGCTCCTCATTGGCAGGTAGGACGAACTCTATTGCTGTCGCATCCCGGCTGCTTGCTCTCCTGCGAACGCACCTACAGCACGATGCTCGCCGGCATCATTCATTACCTCAATACTCAACCACTAACGGTTCTGGTTACTCATTGGTGGGAATACTTCCGCAATGGCCGCCCGGATCGAGAGTTCATTGATTTCCTTCATGAAACTGCGAGCTACCTGGCCACTCACCCGCACTTGAAGGTTATCTCCTTCACCGATCTGGCCAACAGCGGCCTGCCATAATTGTAGGAGCCGACGTCCCCTACAGTCGTCCACTACAGTCCGAGATTTCTAACGAATCGGAGGCGGGTTGACCGGCGGTATGACTTGCACGCCGCTTCCGACCGGGATGAAGACGCCGGCCGCGCCCTGTGACGGCACACCAACAGCCCGGGATCCACCGTTAATGGCAACTGAACTAACGAAGGTATCCAGTGCAATCTCAATGTATTTATACAAGTAACGGTAAGGTGAAAACGGGACGTAAACTATATCCTTGGGCTGCAAGGCTATATCCTCCGCTTCGGCACGGATCACTTTCCTGTAATCCACCACGGCGACCTCCGGACTTGAGAGCGCGCCACGCACCACGGTAACGTGGGTCATGTATGCGCCGTTGATGGTTCCATAAGCGCTGGCCACGGCCGCTGCGACCGTCAGGCCCTCTCGATAAGGCACAGCCCGCGGTTGCGCCACTGCTCCGAGCACATAAACCTGTCGCGAGGTAGCCCCTGGAAAATACACAAAATCGCCCGGCTGCAGGTAAATGTTCTGGCTAAGGTCGCCTTGTTGCAGCAAACGCGCGAAATTGACCGGCAGCAATTTGCCTTGCCGAAGCACGAAGCTCCGCTGCAGGTCAGCCAGTTCATCGCTGGAGCCCGCAGCTTCCTGATGCTGAAATGCGGACATGCTTAAAGTGCCTCCTGCCATAGAAACCGCCTCCAGCACGGTCATCGGCGTGGCCATTGGATACGCCCCCGGCGCCTGCACGCGCCCCAATACCCAAATCTCCTTGCTCGTCACTCCCCGTAAAACCAGCGAAACCTGCGGTGGTTCACGGTAGTACTTGGATAGCTCTTGTTCGAGATGTTGTTTGGTCTCACTCAAGGTTAAACCCCATACGTCCAGACCCGGCAGCAAGTAGTAATAAATCTTGCCGTCAGGCCCCACCACCGTCGTAGCAAGGGAGTTGGTTTCACCGAGGATCTCGATCTCCAGTTTGTCTCCCGGCCCGAGCGTGAAAGGTTTCGTAGGCGGCTTGAGCCATGCCGGATCAAGAGTATTGGTCAAATTGACCTTCTGCATCTGGGGCTGTTCAGAAGCCAATGGCCAATTATGAACAAAATGCGGCGGCACTGGCTCGTGCTGGCATGCAGTAAACAAAACCTGGACAACGCACCCGAGTAACAGCGGCAGCCGCCACCGTTTAACCCTTGACAACCACGCGCAATCGTTTGCGCACCCTGATTTAACCTGGCTCATAAATTATTGGATCGGGAACGGTTGAAGGACGTCCACTCCTACCCACGAAGCGATGACCGATTGGATGAAAGCGGTGATCGCAAGATCGGCCGCTTCTTCCACTCTGATGAACGGTCGCGAGTTCACGTAAATAATATCACGCGGCTTGAGCTGAAAATCGGGTCCGGTCCCGTCGAGGACTGCGTGGGTGTTTACGACGAACTTGTCTGGATTCTTTAGCGAACCCCGCACCACAATGACCCGCGCCTTATAGGAGCGCGCGGTGTACCCTCCACGCTCAGTGATAGCTCCCATGATTGTCAGGTCCGGGTGGTAGGTCACCGCGCCGGGTAATCGGATCTCGCCTACCACATAGACTTCACTCACATCCGCCGAGGCGAAATAGAGATAATCACCGGGCTCGATTGCAATATTTTGCGACAGGTCACCGCGCTCGAAAAGTCTCTCGAAATCCAAGGGGTAACGCTTTCCGGCACGGGCCAAGAAGCTGCGGTGGAAATCCGCCAGATCGTACACGTTACGGTCCACTAGGGCATTCTCCAATCCGTGCGCGCGTCCCAAGGCTTCCAATACTGTCAAAGGCCGATCGAGAACGAAGACACCTTTCGTCGCCACCATTCCCAACACGTAATACTTCTTGCTCTTGAATACTACGGGCGTGATGAGCGTATGCGGCGCTCGTCGATACTTTCCGAGTTCTTCATCCATCCGGGCGCGAAATTCATCGATGGTCAGGCCGGCCGCCATCACGTTCGTGGCTTCCAGATAATTCACGCGGCCATCGGGCCCGATCGCAATTTCAGCTTTGGTCAGCTCTGGCTGTCCAAAAAGGCCAAATGTCAACACGTCGCCCGCCCCGAGCGTCAGGTGTTCCTGCCACGGCGCGCGTTGCGAGGGATCCATGATCGAGAAACTCGCGTTGGTGGCTGGTTCTTCGGTGGCAGGTGGCGTTACCTGGGGCGCCGGCACCGCAAGCGGTGACACTGCTTGCCCGTGGGTCGAGAAGCTGATTCCCACCGCAGCAAGAACGGTTGCGCACTCAATCCACCGAGGAAATCGCTTTCGAATGGGAATGCTTGAGGTTCGGTTGAGCACAGCTCCTACAAGATTACAGCGCGCGTCGCGCAGGGTTGACAGTTGTGCGCGGGTCTCGCCGGCCTTGGCATTGGCACTGTCGGTCAACCACAGCAGGTTGGGTAGATGTGAGCCAAGCAGCACTGCCTCGGGTACGCTGGCCGGCGGCAACTCCACGAGGATCACAAGATTGTCGATCGTGCGCCAATGGTTCAGTGCCTCGCGCCATTGTTTGCGCCGCTCCAGGTTCCAAACCCATCCCGGCAGAGGGATGTGGACCACGGGCTGCGAATTAGGCCCGGTAAGCTGTTCTGTAACCGCTCCCGGTGAAGATAGAACGCTCGTTGTTAGCGAGCTGGATGTCTCTGCGCCTTCGGGAATAGGTTCATCGGTCACTTCCCCGAAGAAATCGTTCTCATTGCGCATATGCAACGGCGAAGGCCGCGTCGCAATCGTGAGCACACGGAATCCGGTCAGGCTGGCCGCCTCAGCCAATAGACTTATCCACGTGGACCGCCCTTCGCCCGGTGCCGACGAAGTGACACCGCACACCAGGCCATGATTCGCCGAGGGACTCAAGCGTCCTTGCAGCATTGTCCATGTGCGAAACGCCCATTGTTCGCGCTCTTTGGGATCCATCTCGCGGAGGTTGCCCAGCGTAGTTAGCACGGGCAAATGCGTAACCCGCGTGACGTCATCCGCGCTTTTGAGCCGATTGTCTACGAACTCCACCAGACACACCATGAGGATGGCTGCCATTAACCCAAAAGCGCCGCCAAAAATCGTTACCGCGCCAATCTTTACCCGGCGCATATTGCCCTTCACGGTTGTTAAATCAGCGGTCGAAAATACGCGCACCGACCCCGGCGGGTTCACCGCATACATCTCCGCTTCCCGCTGTCGTTTCGTCAGCTCCACGCGCGCGTCGGCCACCGCCCGCAACTTGATTTGGATGAAGTCCAATTGCGGGTCCGCTGCCTCGCCTCCGTGGCCGGTTCCTCGGCTAAACGCCATTCCCGCCAGGTTGCCGTTCGTAGCCGCTGATTGCTCAAGTTCGTCAATTTGTTGCCGCTTGGCCTGTACAAGCGGGTAGTCGTCTTTATACTTTTGCAGCAGGTCATATAACTCACCCTGGGCGCGCGTGAGAGCTTCGGCCTGCTGCGCCATGTTGATCATCGAAGGTCTGGGCGAAACAGCCAGATTCGTTCCCACGGCGCTGACCTGTTCGCCCACTCGGGCGAGGCGATTGGTCGCCAAGCCGGCCAAAGGACCCTGGCGAAACTGGTTCTGCACATCGCTCAAGTCGCGATCCATCGCGGCGACCTGGTTACTCAGATATTCGTTTGCGAGCACCGCCGCTTCTTGAGCTTCGATTTGCCGCGTGTATTCCACCGCATTAGTAAGGAAGAGATTGAGCAGATCCACAGCCTGCTGCGGGTCGCGCGCGACCAACTGGACTTTGATCATATCCGAATCGGAGTCCGGATCGATTTTGATCAGCTTGTTAACGGTTTGCCAGGGGACCGGCGGCACTGCGTGCTGACCCAATTCCTGCAACAGCTCCGGCGCGCGAATCGTAGCGGCGAACGTGTCGGCTGAAACCGGCGTAGTTTTGAAATATTCGCTTTTACCGGGTGCCTCGTATCGCAGCAGTTGCCCGGTCGCGACATACTTCGACTTGATGAAAGTCCAGCCCAGCATGTAGAAGCACCCGGCGCCGACCAGGATCCCAAGCACCAACCAGTGCCAGCGGTCAGCTAAGAGATCTAGTGCCGTCCAGAAACTGACTTTGGGTGCAGCCTTGTGGCCATTGACGGGTGTGGGTTGCGGGCGAGGTGCTCCGTTGCCGTTGCTCGGACACGGTTCAGTACGTTGTTCTATGTCTCGATTGCGTAACGGCCCGGCGTTGGGCGTGGCATTCTCATTCATTCGTGAGTCGACCGAGTCACGGGACCTAGATCGACGCGTCAAGGGTACGTTCCACCTCCCTCGGAATGTTAGTGGGTGATGACCTTAAATACCCCGGGGCAAACGCAGTAATTTGCCCCTACTCCACTAACTGATGTTGCATGGCGTAATGCATCAGCTCGGCGTTGTTCCGAAGTCCCATCTTCTCGAGTATGCGCGTCCGGTAAGTGCTGATGGTTTTTACGCTTAAGGAGAGCTCTTTGGCAATTTCGCTCACGATTCTTCCCGAAGCAATTAGGCGCAGCACCTGGAACTCTCGGTCGGACAGTAACTCTTGAGGCGGCTTTTGCGTGTCTGCGGACAGATAGGTCGCCAGCTTTTCTGCCAGCGAAGCACTCACGTATCGGCCGCCGGCGAGCACCTTTTTAATGGCGCCCACCAGGTCGTCTGCCGCGCTTTCCTTGGTCATATAGCCCGCGGCGCCCCGTTTGAGCACACGAACGGCGAACTGGTTCTCCGGGTGCATGCTCAGCACTAAGACCGGCAGCTTGGGCTTGGATTTTTTGATTTCCCGCAAAACCTCCAGCCCGCTGCGGCCCGGCATCGTGATGTCCAGCACCACTACGTCCCAATTCTCTTTCCAAACCAGGTCAAGCGCTTCCTGCGCGTTCCGGGCTTCGCCAAAACTGGCTCGCTTGAATTCGTCGGCCAGAATCTGCTTCAGGCCGCGGCGCACCACCGTGTGATCGTCGGCTAGAAGTATCTTCATTGTTCAGTTCGGGAGCGGGGTTTCGCAGGGGAATCGAAACACTGACACGGGTGCCTTTGTTGCGGCCCAGACGGCCGATTTTGAAAATACCGCCCAACAAGGCGGCGCGTTCTCGCATGCCCAGTAATCCCATGGATTTCGTGTTTGTGATCTCCGTTCGGGCGATTCCCCGTCCATTGTCTTTCACGTCCAAATTAACGCATCCACCCGATTCTTTCAAATGCACCGTGACCTGTGTCGCTCCAGCATGGCGGATCACGTTCGTGAGTGTTTCTTGGAATATGCGAAACAATGTCGTGCTAACATCCTGGTCCAGCGCCGTCTCCGCAAGATCAGCGTGCAGCTCGCATTTAATGCCGGTGCGATTTTGAAACTCATTCGCCTGCCACTCAAGGGCAGCGGCCAAACCCAGGTGGTCCAGCACACCGGGCCGCAGTTCCGAAGATATCCGGCGTACTGTTTGAATGGTCGTGTCGATGTGCGCAATCAGCGCCCTGGTCTTCTCGATGAGTGCCTTCTCATGGTGGTGCAACTTGCCGGCCAGCCAGGAAAGGTCGAGTTTGCAACTCGTCAGCGCCTGGCCCAGCTCGTCATGCACCTCGCGGGCAATTCGTGTCCGTTCCTCTTCCCGCACTGTTTGCAGATACATCGAAAGCGCGCGCAGTTGCGTATGCGATTGCCGCAACTGCTCCTCAGCTTTCCGGTGCTGCGCCCGATCTTCGGCCTCACGCAACGCGCGGTTGACCGCGGGCATCAATCGCGACAGACGCGTTTTCAACACATAATCCGTGGCGCCGCCTTTCAAAGTTTCGATCGCGACTTCCTCGCCCATGGTGCCCGTCACAAAAATAAATGGTATTCCGGGACACTTCTCCAAAGCGATCTCCAGCGCGTCATGGCCATTGAACCCGGGGAGTGAATAATCAGAAAGAATGAGCGAAGGTCGATGGCGTTCCAGCTCACGGACATATTCTTCTCTGCCTTCAACTCGAGAGAGCGAGAAATTCAACCCGCCTTTGCGCAGCGCGAACTTCGTCAACTCCGCATCGGCGCCGTCATCTTCCAACATCAGAATATGGATTTCCTTTTTCACCCTGGTTTTCCAGCTCCTATAGTATACCAAGGCTTTCCTTTTTCGATAGGGTGTGAAATACCCTTGCGATTAAAGCCCTCACGGCTTTACTTCACGCTAATCTTTTGTCTGGTCATTTGTCCCCTAACTTTTATAACCAGAACGTATGCGTAGCGCTTCGACACCCTTCCTGTTTCTGACTCTGACAGCAACCCTGACCTCGCCGGCGTTCGCGGCCCAAACTTTTACTTTGCTCGAGCCGGTTCCGGCACCGAAGATTGTCGCCAGCGCCGTCGCTTACCCTGGCGGGCGACACAACGTCGGCAACATTGTCGATGCCAACGTCCGGACTGAGTATTCATCTGACGGCAAGGGCACCAACACCTTCATCGAATTTGATTTCGGCCAACCCATCGCGATTGCCGCGTTTCGGCATATTGATCGCAATGATCCTGCCACGATCGCTTCGTCTGAACTGCGCTTTTCCGATGCAAACGGGACTGAAGTTGACACCATTTCAGTCACTCACGTCAACCAGCGCGGCGGCACTACTTTCAAAACCTTGCCGAAACCGGTAACTGCCCAGCGCGTGCGCTGGCAAGTCACTGCCTTGGGGACTGGGTTGGGGACCGTCGGCGGCGCGGAAATTACCTTCTTCCGCGTCGGCAAATCCGAATCGGCGCCATCCCAGGTCACTTTGGAAGCCAAACCTCTGTCGCTGCTCTTGCGGGATGGAGCCGCTCTCACGCAGCCGATCAAGGTCACCATCGATTATCCATACGCGGAGCCCGTCGAAGCAATTTTGCGCGCGGCAGGCATCCCATCCCAGACCGTCCAGCTAATGCCTGGCAACCACAGCCTGGATCTGTCCATGCCGGCGGTCGAATCACCGCGCACTGCCCGGCTGGAAGCAGTCATCAATGGCGCTACCGTCGCCACTCGCGATGTTGAAGTCAAACCCGTCCGCAAGCTCGAAATCTTCCTGCTGCCACACTCGCACAATGACATCGGTTACACGGCGTTGCAGGCGGACGTGGTAAAGAAGCAAAACAGCAATATCGAAACCGGCTTGCGCCTGGCCAAAGAAACCGTGAATTACCCGCAAGGTGCCCGGTTCGTGTGGAACACGGAGGTCCTTTGGTGCGTGGACAATTACCTGCGCGACGCCACTCCGGAAAAACGCGCGGAGTTTATGGCGGCCGTCAAAGCCGGACAAATCGGCTTGGACGCCTTCTACTGCAACATCCTGACGGGCCTTTGTCGGCCGGAAGAACTGATTAACCTGATGGGTTATGCGACGCGTTTGTCAGCCCAAACTGGCGTGCCGGTCGAGTCGGCCATGATTAGTGACGTGCCCGGCTACACCTGGAGCACCGTTTCAGCAATGGCCCAGGGGGGCGTTAAGTACTTTTCGTTTGCGCCAAACTACTTCGATCGCATGGGCGGCACTATGAAAGAGTGGCAAAACGAACCATTCTGGTGGCAAGGACCGGATGGCCGCTCTCGCGTGCTCTGCTGGTGCCCCTCGCGCGGCTACGCGCTCGGACATCTCATCGGCGATGGCCCAGCCCTCGCTCGCTTCATACCCGACTACCTGAACGAGCTCGAGACGAATTCCTATCCCTACGACATCACGTATCTGCGCTGGAATGTGCATGGCGATAACGGGTCGCCTGACGAAAAACTTGCCGACGTGGTGCGCGATTGGGACGAGCATTACGCGTGGCCTCGCCTGATCATCAGCACCACCGCCAATGCGTTTCGCGAGTTCGAGCGGCGCTACGGGAGCAAACTGCCGGTATTCAGCGGCGATTACACTCCATATTGGGAAGACGGCGCGGCTTCTTCGGCATTCGAGACTGCCCTGAACCGCGCTTCAGGCGAACGCCTCGTCCAGGCCGAAACACTCTGGGCTCTGCGCAATCCAGGGCCGTTCCCCGCCGTTGCCTTCCAGGAAACCTGGCGAAATATCCTCCTGTATAGCGAGCATACGTGGGGTGCGCACAACAGCATTTCTCAACCCGACCTTCCCTTCGTGCGCGAGCAGTGGAAAGTGAAACAAGCCTTTGCTCTCGACGCGGACAAACAGTCGCGTGAGTTGCTTGGATCCGCTGGCGCGAGCAGCTCACCAAATAGCAGTGCCGGTGCGATTGACGTATTCAATACCAGTTCCTGGCCGCGCACCGACCTCGTTACCGTTCCGGTCTCTGAAGCCGGAACTTCCGGCTCGCTCGTGGTAGATGATACAGGCCGGCCCGTTGCCGCCCAACGACTCGCCGGCGGCGAGTTGGTTTTCCTTGCCCGCAATGTTCCGGCGCTTGGCAGTCGTCGTTATCGTGTTCAGTCCGGCTCCTGCCCGGTTCACGGGAGTTTGAAAGCTGAGGGTGCCACGCTGAGTTCGGCGGATTTTGTCGTCCGCATTGACGAGAATACGGGCGCAATTAAGAGTCTCTATAGCCGAGCGCTACAGAAGGAGCTGGTTGACTCCGCCGCCGCCACGGCGCTGAATGACTTCCTTTACCTGCCCGGATCGGATGTAAAAGGTGTCAAGCGTAATGGCCCAGCGAAGATCACAGTGAAGGAAAACGGACCGTTAATCGCCTCTTTGATGATCGAATCTTCTGCCCCAGGCTGCCGCCGGCTCCTGCGGGAAGTTCGCCTGATCGACGGCCTGGATCGGGTGGAACTCATTAATACCATCGACAAGCTGCCTGTGCGCGCCAAAGAAGGCGTGCATTTCGGCTACGGCTTCAATGTCCCGCAAGGCCAGGTCCGCATCGACGTGGGCTTTGCCGCAGTTCGGCCAGAGCTGGACCAGATCCCGGCGGCATGCAAGAACTGGTTTAGCGTCCAACGCTGGGTAGACATTTCCAATGACAAATTCGGCGTGACGTGGTCTCCCCTCGATGCTCCTTTGGTCGAACTTGGCGGGCTCACAGCGAATCTCATCGGCTCACAAAACGATTGGCGTGTCTGGATTCAGCACCTTAAACCCACGCAGACAATTTACTCATGGGTCATGAACAACCATTGGCACACCAACTATCGCGCAGAACAGGAAGGCACCGTAGTTTTCCGCTACGCGTTTCGCGTCCACAGAGACTTTTCGGCGGAAGATGCCGCCCGGTTCGGTGAGGGTTGTTCGCAGCCATTGCTGGCTGTGCGCGCTTCAGCGGGGCCGGCGCCAAAGCCACGTCTATCCGTGAATTCAGACAAAGTGGTGCTGTCTGCTTTCAAGCCAAGTGACGATGGCAAAGGTTGGATTGTTCGGTTGTTCGGCGCCTCAGGAAAAAGCAGTAATGTCAAACTGACCTGGGCCAATCCCGCTCCCAGGCAGGTCTGGCTAAGCGATACAAGTGAACAACCGAAAGCCAAAGTTGGGAACAGCATCGAAGTGCCTGCTTGGGGTGTTGTCACTCTGCGCGCCGAATGAAACTAAAGGCGGCTTACGTTTTCGCAAGCCGCCGTTGCCACCCCAAAACTAACTCTGAAAATAATATTGCATTCCTAACCTTGCGGTTCGCTGGGGTGACTACCCCACGCTAGGCCGCCTCGCCGACCTGGAATCGCACAAACCGACGGATCGTGACTTCGTCGCCGAGTTCTTTAGCGACGCCACCGATGTGTTCTTTGACCGAAACCTCGGAATTCTTTTTCACGAAGCCCTGATCGACCAGACAGTGAGTTTGAAAGAATTTGTCGAGCATGCCCTGGACGATTTTTTCAATTGCCTGGGCCGGCTTGCCCTTCAAGCGGTCGGATTGTGACGCAATCTCGCGCTCTTTGGCGACTACTACAGGATCGGCTTGATCGCAAGCAACCCAAAGGGGATGCCCAGCGGCAATTTGCAGCGTGATGTCTTTGACCAACTGTTTGAAAAGGTCATTACCCACGGTGCTCTCTTTGCCCGCCCCAACTTCCACCAACACGCCCACCTTGGCGCCGGTGTGGATATACGCGGCGACCATCCCGTTGCCGCTCACTTCCATCCGCGCGTGTCGAGGGATTTTGATGTTCTCACGGATCTTCGCCACCGCCGCTTCGCGGTCGGCTTCGAGATTCGCTTTCGGATCGGCCGCCAGTTTCTTCGCGACATCGTCAGCAAACGCCTTGAATAGGTCGTTGCGCGCGACGAAGTCCGACTCGCAATTGACCTCGACAAGCACGCCGAGCCGACCGTCCGGAGCAATATATTGAGCGATCACACCTTCACGCGCTTCTCGCGCGGCTTTGGCTGTGGCCGTCGCCTGACCCTTTTTGCGCAGGATATCCTTGGCGGCTTCGATGTCGCCTTTGGCTTCCGTGAGCGCCTTCTTGCAGTCCATCATGCCGGCGTTGGTCATTTCGCGCAGCTTGGCCACGGCGGCAGCAGTGATTTCCATTTTTAGTCAATAGTTGATTGTTAATAGTTGGTAGAAACACCCCGTCCCAGGTTGAGCTGGGCGAGGTGTAGAAATGCCCGATCAGGCCTGGGGCGGGACGGCCGCCGGTGAAATTGCCTGAGTATCGGCAGCCGCTGCCGCTGCCGCCTCCGTCACAGGCGTCGCAGCCGCATCGGTCAGGGCTTCCTCCACAGGTTTACGCCGGCCATATTTGGCCTCGTATTCGGCCTGGGCCTGGGTGATAACCTGGCCAACCGTCGCCAGGATCATCCGCACTGAGCGGATGGCGTCGTCGTTGCCGGCAACAGGAAAATCCACCAGGTCCGGATCGCAATTGGTATCAACAATCGCCACGACCGGCACCTTCAACCGGCGTGCTTCCGCCACCGCGTTGTGTTCCCGTTTGATGTCCACTACGAACATCGCTCCAGGCACTTTGTCCATGGTGCGAATTCCGTCGAAAAATTTTACCAGTCGCGCGGCCTCGCGGCGAATCACCGACTGTTCCTGCTTAACGTAATTATTGATGGTGCCGTCCGCCTCCATCTTCTCGATCTGTTTCAATCGAGCGATCGAACGTTTGATAGTTGCAAAATTCGTGAGCGTGCCGCCGAGCCAACGCTCGGTGACAAAATACTGCCCGCTTTCCTTGGCGGTTTCTTTCACCGCATGCTGCGCTTGCTTTTTCGTCCCTACAAAGAGCACCTTGCCGCCCTTGCGCACCGTGTCCCCGAGGAAATTGCAGGCCGCCTCCAACTGGTTCAGGGATTTGCTCAGGTCGATGATATGGATGCCGTTGCGCGCGTCGAAGATGAAAGGCTTCATCTTGGGGTTCCAACGCTTGGTCTGGTGTCCGAAGTGGACACCGGCGTCCAACAATTCCTTAATGCCGATACTAATCACAGTTTTTCCTTTGGTTAAAAGCCCGGCTGCCACTTCAGCGCGAACCATCCCGCGGAACACGGGATTGATTTAAGTGTTGTTTTGGCCGCCGGCACCCACACGGGGCCGGTCAATTCAGGCCGTTTTGCCTCTTCTTCCCGCTTCCGTTGACCGGAATTAGGCTCAAAAAGGCCCTGAACTATAGCAGACATGCCAACGGGAGCAACTGGTATTTTGACCGGATTAGGCAAAGAAGAATTGCCACTCAGTGGATCCGATAGAGCCTGGACCACAGCATCTTCCGTCGATTCAACGAAAGTGGGATTGCTCTAAGCCGGCGCCGTTTGGGCTGATCGCCGTTTGAAAAACTCCGCCGCGCCACGGG
>CAZUVM010000210.1:0-8965 GCA_964623885.1 uncultured Verrucomicrobiota bacterium | reverse complement strand
ATCTTGAGGTGCGATTGGAACCAGACTTCGGGGTCGAGGAAGAAATCGAGGTGCTTCACCCCCAGATAACCGGGACTCCAGGGGCTATCGATGATCAGAGCCAGGGGGATCTGGTCGAGCTTTTCGAGCCGGGCGGCGCGTTTAAAAACGTCCCATTGTTCAGGTCTCATAGCATACTGCGGGGTGGCCCAAGCTTCCGGGAAAATCGGCCTGGGTCAAGACTGTTATCCGTTCCGGGTGTAATGGAAACTGATGACACACGAGTGGCGAGGCCGCTAAGCCGTATCCATGCAGGTGAAAACCACAGATGGACACAGAGCAGCAGAGCCGCAATCGAAGGTACTCACTCATTGAGAATTGAGGATTGAGCATCTTTTATTTGGCAAGGGCTTGGGGATTGCTGTGCGATTGCCATAATCATTTAACTACAAAGAACTCAGAGAGCGCAGAGCCGCAACCAAAAGGGAGGCCAATTGAATTCATTGGAGGAAGAGGAGGAGAACGAAGACGAGGACGAGAGTTTGCGCAGGCCTAGGAAACTTTCATGGATAGTAGTTCCGGCCGCTGCGAGCGGGGACCGCTCGCGCTCCGTCAGCATTTTACTCCGGCTCGTCGGCGACCGCAGGGGGCTGCCGGCTGAGCAAGGAATCCGTGACATAAACGGCAATGGCCGCCCAGCAAAGGGCGAACGTGGCCAGTTTACCGCGGTTGAAAGGCTCGTGGAACAGCAGAAGCGCGATCAGAAATTGCAGCGTTGGGCCGACAAACTGCAAAAAGCCCATCGTCGAGAGGCGGAGGCGGCGCAAGGCGGCGCCAAAAAAGAGCAGGGGGATGGCAGTGATGGGGCCCGAAAGTGAGAGAACGCCCCAAGTAGATGGTGCCAAGTGTGCGGTCGGCAACAAAGCCAGACCGAGCACAGCCAGCGGGACGAGCATAGCAGACTCAATCATCAGCCCGTGCAGGGAATTGATATTAACCAGCTTTCGGACAAGGCCGTAAAAGCCGAATGATAGGGCGAGGGCGAGCGCCAGCCAAGGCAAGCCGGCGCCACGCAGCGTGAGATTGAGCACGGCGCCAGCGGCGATGGCAACGGCGACCCATTGCCGCGAGCGCAGGCGTTCGCGGAGAAATATCATGCCCAGCGCGATCGAAAGGAGCGGATTGATGAAATAGCCAAGGCTGGCTTGCAGCAGTTGGTGGGTGGCGACGGCGTAAATAAAAAGCAACCAGTTCGCCGCAACCAGCAAGGCCCCGGCGAATAACAACCCAACGTTGCGCAAGTTGGCGAGCACAGGCCGAAGCTGCGACCATTCACCCTGGAACGAGATCGCCACGCTCATAAACAGCGCTGACCAGATGATCCGATGACACAGAATCACTAATGGCGGCACACCGGCCAGGGCGCGGAAGTAGAGGGGAATGAACCCCCAGATCACATAGGCGCCGAGGCCGAACAACAGCCCGGCACGCGAATGGCCCGAGGCGATCGGTACGCGCCAGCCCGTCGGCGCAGGCGCCTTGTTCAGCAAATCGGTCACGGGTGGCAAGGTAGCAGAAAAAACCGGGGATGGAGGAGAAAGTTGCAGGAAGGCTCCCGCCGCCTGGAAAGATGCAAAAGAGAACCACGAATGCACACAGCACGGCAGGGCCGCAACCAAAAGGGAGGCCAATTGAATTCATAGAAGGAAGAGGGCGAGGACGAGGGCGAGAGTTTGCGCAGGCCGAGGAAACTTTCGTGGATAGTAGTACGAATTACTCGGCACGGACCTGAGATTCTATCGCGGAAACCCTCGATCGGCATCAGGGGGAGATTCGCGCATTTCAGTTGCCTTGATCCATTACGTTTCGCCAAAGTACTGGCGCACCCAGCAACATGGAACCTGAGAACGATAACAGAGTGGCAGGCGCGCGTGCTGCGGGCGATTCTCCGGCGCGGAGTTGTGAAGAAGGCGAGTATTGGCGTTGGTGCCCGCGCTGCGGGCACGAATTGCATAATGAGAAATGCAAGCTCCGCTGCCCGCGCTGCCATTACTTTCTGAGCTGCTCCGATTTCGACTGAGGTCAAGGGGACCTGCTGGCGGCAAGGCTCAAGTAGTCCAGATCCGCCGAGGGAGCTTCCACGTACAGTTTGCGGAATTGCGGCCCAACGTCGAGCCGTACGTTGCGGACTATAATGTCCACCCAACGATTGCCTGAATCGGTTCGAGGAATTGCGACTGGACCGGTGACGTTCACGCCGTTGGCTTCGAGATGGACTCGCGCGCCGGTCGCCGAAGCCGCGCGGAAATTCAAATCGTAGTTTCCAGCAGCAACAACATTCACTGAATATTTGAACCATTCTCCGGCAGTTGAGAGTTGCAGCACGTAACCACTGCCGCCAGCTTTCACGTAGGGCGTGTCACTACGGTAATTGCTGACACTTTGGCTCCTGGCCGACGTGTGACAAGCAATGCCTTCACCGCCGCGGTCGTAGTCCTCGGCTTGAATCGTACCCGGCACCAGCGCGGTGGAATTGAAGGCAGTTGAACTGCCCACGTCGGTGGCGTAAAAGCCAGCGCCGTCGGTTCCCAGGATGAGTTGCCCGCTCTTGTCCGGATTAAAGGCAATGGTCGTGCCGCTGAGCATGCGCAGTCCGGCATTACACTGGGTCCAATGGTCCCCTGCATCTGCGCTCATCCACACGCCGTCAGCGCGGTTCAGGTCGCGTGCAGGCCACCACTTGGTGATGACGGCGAGGTGCCGGGGATTGCCTGGATCGATCGCCAACGCTCGCGCCCGCGGCTTTTTCAATAGGCGTGTCCAGGTGCCCTCGTACCGGTAAACGCCGCCCCAGGAACCGGAATTAAAGCTCACAGCATATAATCGGTCGGGCGCTACTGGGTCCACGTAAACGTACTCGTATTGGGAAGACCTGGGTGAACCTGGCATCAAGGAGAAATCTGTTCCGTTGGTGCTGGCGAAGACACCATTGCGCGCCCCGACGTAGAGCCTGCCTGGATGCCGCGGGTCGGCTGCGATATTCCAAAGTGAGCCTGACTCGTTGAGGGCCAATTGGGCCCAATTGGAACCGCCATTTTGGCTCTGGTACAGCAGATTGCCGATTATGGCCCAGAGTTTCTTCGGGTCGGCGGGATCGACATATACCGCTTTATTATCACCGGTTGATTCAAGTGGTCTGGCTAGATAGTTCCACGTAACGCCCCAGTTGGTGCTCCGGATAATGGGTTCATTGCGGTAAGCGCCGCTCACGTTTCCGAACTGGCCGCTGCCGACGTAAATGGTTCCATCTGGGGCAAACGTAACCGCGCTCGAGCCATTGAACGGGCCGATCAGACCGGGGTCAGCCAGTTTCCAACTCCAGAAGTAATCGTCGGTACGCAGCAATTTGCCTCCGTCCATCCCCAGCGTGAAAACCTGGCCCGCCTTGAACGGATTCCAACCAACGGCGGTGCAGCAAAGGCCGCTGTAACCATTCCCGCGCCAGCCGGAACCGGCCGAGTAACACGTAATGTCTTTCCAGGTAGCGCCGGCGTCGAAGGACTGCACGACGTTGCCTTCGCATGCGCCCAGCACATGGTCGGGTTCCCTTGGGTCGACCGTAATCCATTGGAAGTGCAATCCACTTGGGTTTCCTGTACCTCCGACGAGGGTATGGTTGCTGGCGTTGGTAACAATCCTCGACCAGGTTGTTCCTCCGTTGCTCGAGCGGTAAGTGGAGGCCGAGCGAGTCCATGAAGCACAGTAAAGGCGATCAGGGTTGCTGTGGGACACGCAGATAGTTCTGAATTCGGAGCTCGGAGCGAGGTCACTCATTCCGGCGTTTGCTGCGTTCCATGTGCTACCGCCGTCGGAGCTCTTCCACACGCCCGCGCCATTGCCCAGGCTAACCCAGAGGATTTTGGGATCGGTTGGGTGTAGTGCCAGCGCCCATGCTTTAGTGTTGGGTAAACCGGCGTTAACCTTCATGAAATTGGTGCCGGCATCGGTGCTCTTGTACACGCCGCCCTGGTCGGAGCAGGCGAAAACGATGCTCGATGAGCCGGCCGCAAACCCCGCGTCATTGATTAACACGCCCGTGCCGTCTTCCGAAGCGCCCACCCCTGCATCATCAATGGTTGTGAGTTTTGTC
Organism: uncultured Verrucomicrobiota bacterium; assembly: GCA_964623885.1. Taxonomy (GTDB): domain Bacteria; phylum Verrucomicrobiota; class Verrucomicrobiia; order Limisphaerales; family UBA8199; genus CAZUVM01. The sequence continues at coordinate 4,836 of CAZUVM010000210.1, read as the reverse complement.
CAGTGCTCGCCGCCATCGCTGCTTTTCCACACGCCGCCCCAACAGGTTGTGCCTACGGTGCCATAACCCATGTGGCGATGATTGCCCGCAATGGCCAGCAAACATTCGAAGTTGTTGGGATCGAAAAGGACCTTCTGAATCGGCGCGGTCAAGGTATTGCTGCTCATCGGCGGCATACCGGCTCGCTCAAGCTTCCAGGTTTTACCGCCGTCTAGGCTTTGATATGGCCCACTGAGCGTGCCCACCCAAACCACGTTGGAACGACCCGGATGAAAAGTGAAGTCGTTGATCTCGGAGCAATCAGTGATGCCTAGAGCTTGTTCCCATGACGTGCCGCCATCGGTGCTGAGGCCAACTCCAAAAACGTCGCCGCCGGCCAGGAGTCTTTTGGAATCGAAAGGGCTAATTGAAACGGATTCGACGCGGCCCAGGTTGCCGGGCTCATTGAGGGGCTGCCACCGGACATTGAACTCGGCTGCTGTCGCCGTGGTTAGGCCAAGCAATAGCAGTGCTGTCGTGCCCGCATGGGTCATTGCGCTCAAGAAAGCGCTACTTCAAGAAAGCCGCGCTCGATAAGATCCTGCACCAACCGGGCAAAGTCAGCGAGCGCAAACCCTTCGGGCAATTCATCGGCAGTTCGGGCTTGTTCGAAAACCTCACTCACCGAGCGCTCGCCTTCGAGTCGGGCTACCAGTGGCACCAGCCAGGCATCGGGGCGTAGCGCGGCCTCGAAGCCATTCGATATCGAGAATACAAATTCGGCCGGCACAAGGCTCCCATCCTGCACGAGATGACGTGCAGTCAGTTCGAGCTTCGGAGCGAGGCGCGGTTTGGAGCCGGCCAGCCAACGATCGAAACCGGGCTGGCGGCGGTGGTTGCGCCACGCCAGCAGCTTTTCAAAATCAGCGGCAGTCGCATTGGACGTCATGCGAATACGGAACGGTTCGCGGCGCTCCAGCCGGGCATGGCGTCGAAGCAGTAGTGCGCCGTAAACAAATTGTCGTGTGCCCAGGGAGCGCAGACGGGAAAGCAAGCTTCGCGCCTCGTCATCCCTCATCTGCTGACTTCGTTTACGCATCGAATCCACTACACCTTCGACGGCTAGAATTTTCTCCAGGCCGAATACGATTTCGAATTCACCCACCGCAGAGCCCAACCAATCGCAGGCACGCTGCTCAAACGTTTTGTCGGGTGTGTCGCGAGCTACACACAGAATGACGCAAATGCCCCCGGGGCGCAGATGCGCCGGCAATCCTTCGATGATTCGCCTGGTGACCTCCTCGCCGGTTTCGCCTGCGTCGCGATAGACCATGTTTGGGCCGGTTGCCGGCACAAACGGTGGGTGAGCCGAAATGAGGTCGAATTGCCGGCCTTTTGCAGGTTCGTAGAGATCGCCGCAAAGGCTGGCTATAACGATCCCATTCAGGCGCGCGTTGAACTCTGCGAAGAATGCAGACCGCTCGGTAATATCCGCGGTCGAAGCTGAGCGGGCCCCACGAGCGAGGCGCAGCGCGCCAATACCGGAACCCCCGCAAAGATCCAGGGCGTCGCCGGCAACACTTGGCAACAATCGTAGAAACCTCAATGTGCCGGCGTAAATCGCCGGAAAGACTACATCTGCCGGAGGGGTGAACGGCCCACCTTCCGGATCATCTCGCCGGTCTGAGGCGGTGATGAAATCATCGGCAGGATACAACCAAACCGGGCAGAAAACTCCAGCACCAGTTTTAGCACGGCGCAATAGTCCAAGCTCCAGCAAGGAGTTGAGAATTTCCGTTCCACACACATGCTGCGATTCATCTTCCGAGACGATCAGGCCACGAAGAAAGAAGTTGATGCACCATCGCAAAGCCGGCGGGATGCTGACTGCAGCCTGATCAGCCGCTTGGCCTGCGCTGGGAGCACCGGCATCCTTGCCGGCGTGTGGATCTTCTCTCGCTGGCAGGGATGTCGGCGCTCCCAGCGAGTCGTGAATGAGGTTCAGCGTAGCTGGCGAACCGCTGGCCTGGGCGGGGCCGAGCGGGAACTTATCCCACGCGACTTTGCCGAGGTCGCTCATGTCGTCCATGCCCAGCAGGCGGCAAAGCGTGGTCTCGTTGAAATCGGCTAGCTGTAGAAATTCGCGAGCGCAGCGGAACGCAGCGGCAGAGCCGAGCTGAAGAGGAAGGGTGTCGGTGGAAGTCATGGAGAATACTTACGCGCTGATTCAGGCGTCGCTACGCGACGCTGCCGGAAACCTGGCAATTCGGACCGTGGGCCGAGGCCCACGGCTACCGTCGAGCTGCCGCTACGCGGCGCGAAAAAGTTTGCCAATTTCGCCCGATTCCGAAGCCAAGCAAGCCTCGCATTTCCGGCGAATGACTCGCCGGCCGTCGGAGCTTCAGCGGTGCGAGCGGCAGTGCTGCAACATGGCCTCACGTTGCCGAAGCCTCGGGCGGTGGGGCTGATCCGTCAACAACGGATCCCATGCTCGGGCGCAGGGCGTCCAGGCCGGCGATGAGGTTTAATTCCTGCACCGCCTGGACGAAATTCATGGTAGCTAGTTTCTGCGCGCGGCGAAGCAGGAACGGAACAGGGCTGCCAGGCTCGATCTGGTCATAGTACTGACAAATGCTGTCGAGTGCGGTAACGACATCTTCGCGCGACCGGATGGATCCGCGAATGGAAATGGCCACACCGCCATTGCCCGAAGCCTCTGCCGTGGTTGCCGCATCGCCAGTCTCGGCAGCCGCCTCCCCTGCGGCATTGGGCAGGTAAGGCTCAAGGCTGGTGAGCATTTCCTTGAGGGTCTTTTGGAGTTCCTCGAAGCTCATGGATTTTTGAGCCGAGAGGGTATTAGCCAGGAATTGATCGAGGGCGTGAATGGTTTCAGATGCCTCCTGGAGCGCCTGGTGATGATTGGCGACTTGTTCGGCACAACCGCGGAGCACTGGAGTAATCGAGGTTAGCGTGGGACCATCGGCCGGCGCACCTTCCCCGCCGGCCTGCCGCAGCTTGGCAGCCTGAAGTTGCTCGAATGTCACTGGCGGGGCGCCTTTGGGCTGGCACAGCGGCGCGGTGTAAAGATTATCCATTATGGCAAGCCAGCCGGTGACCGAACCGCGCGGCGCGGTCAACGCGGCAATGATGTTCAACCGGTACGTAGGATCATTATTATCTTCGGGATCGAGCAGAGGATAGACTGCGTCCCAGTACTGTTCGATCAGCCCGCGGATCAACTGCACGCCGTCGCGAAATCCCGCAATCCCATTCATTTTGAGCAAACAGCAACACAGCATCGTAGCCGCGCGCAAGTGTTTCGATTGCCCAAGATACTCAGCGCTTTTTTGCTGAAGCTGTCGCCAATCCGGCGGTTCGGCTGGTTTTTTGATATTCCCAAAATCGATTTCGGGTTTACCCTTGAGAATCGTTTCCAACTCGTCAAATTGTCCATCACTGGAGAGGTCTGGACCGCAAGGTTGTTCGGATGAAACAGGCTGCAAGAGTTTCTCGATGAGTTCGTTCATACAGGTCCTTTCTACGGCACATGGCCGTTCAGCGAACGTTTATCGCCTTTCTCAGCTTCTCGATGTAAGACTTACGATTATCCTGGTCCAGCCAACCACCCTGCCTTAACCCCGCTTCGATGCCGTCCACCTGGCCAAGGTAATAGCCCGTATCGATGGCACCGTCCGGCAACGGTTTGGTGCGGCGGGCCTCGTCGGTCTTGAGCTCGCGAGCCGTCGGCTTCAGAATTTCAAACTGGACCAGGAGAACTTCCAGTTTGGTGTCGAGGCGCCGAAGGTTTTGATCCGAGGTGTTAGTCGGCAGCGGTGCCGGGACAGTCGCTGGTGCGATGGCCGGCGCACTCGCAGGGGCGGCTGCCTCCGCATTTGCCCATGTGAGCAATTCCGCGAAAGGCGGCTTGGCGCGAAGGCTCGCATTGTCAGAATTCGTCAGCACCATCTGCACTGCTTGCCAGCCGTTGGTCTGTTTAATCGATTGCAGACTCGCCAACACAGCGTTTTCGTGGGTCGCTTGCGAGATCAACCGGGCAAATGGTGCCTTCGTGCTGTAGTTCTGGTCCTTAAGGGCTTGCACCTGGGCGTAGTCGCCGCTGTTGAGGCTGGTGCCGGCGTCAGTCAGCGCTTTTTGCTCTGAAGCTATGGAGCCTGCCAAGGCGACGAATGCATCGTTAGTTGCGCGCGTTTTGCAAATACCGGCGGCTTTGGCGTAATCGCCCTGGGCGAAGAATTCCTGGGCAGTTGCTAGTGAAAGAGAGGTCTCCGCCTGACTCTTGATCGTTGAAGCAATTGGATCATTTGTTCGAATGGCCAACGCGACCCTGGCCTGGTTGATTGCCGACTGATAGTTGCTTTGAGACAATGCCGCGGCTGCCGCATTTGTGGCGCTTCGGTATTGCTGCAACTGTTGAGCGGCGGCAGTGAGAGCATCCATGGCCTTGCGCGAGTCTGCTTGTAAGCTTGCCGCCATCGGGTCACCCGGTTTGACGGAAAGAGCAACTCCGGCTTGATTGGCCGCTTCCTGAAAGTTCTTTGCTGCGAGAGCCGTCTTCGCCGTTTCGATGGCGCTCTGATATTTCTGTTGCTGGGCTCCTGAGTTCAGGGCCTGCTGAGCATCATTCATCAATTTCAGGGCCATGGGGTCGCCAGGTTTTGAGGCCAGGGCTGAAGCAATCTGATTGCTCGCCTCCCTGTAATTCATCTGGGCTAAGGCCTGTACAGCCGCATTGGTGGCGGCCTGATACTTTTGCTCCTGTTCCAGCGCGGCTGCGGCGGCCGTTTTGGACTGCTCCAGCAGTTTTGTTGCGTCGGGATCGCCTGCCTTGGATTTAAG
>CAZUVM010000209.1:0-16967 GCA_964623885.1 uncultured Verrucomicrobiota bacterium | reverse complement strand
CCGCTCCGCCAGGAAGGGAGCGAAGGAAAAGATGGAACACAGAACAAACAACAGCTAAACACACGGTGTCATTTTGCTGTGAGGCAACGAATCAGCATTTGGCCCTCTCTTACGGTGTCATTTTGCCGTGAGGCAACGCGGGGGAGGACACGAACATCGAACGTCCAACGCCCAACTTCCAACTTCGAAATGAGAAACAGTGAAAGGCGAGGAGGAGGACGAGAAAGAGGACGAGGAGGAGGCAGTAATCAGTAACCAGTGGTCAGTAATCGAGTAATCATTAATCGGTAATCGGTGGTGATGCGGGAGGAAATGCAGGTAATCAGTGGGCGGTGATCAGTTATCGGTAGAGGGGATCAGTAATCGGGAATTTGGAATTTGAGATTTGAGAGGGGAGGACGGTCGGGGATAGCCGATACGGGACGCGGGATGGGGCCGGATGAGAGGATGAACGGGCGGATGAGTCATTTTCCTCACGCGAAGACGCTAAGACGGCAAAGGTTCAAATCGCAGCAGACGCAATAACGCAGCACGGTGAAGCCGCAAACCAGAGCGCGGGAATGCCGCGCACTCCAGGCGCTTCGCGAGTTCTTGAGCGCGACCGTATTCGCGAAGCGTGTGGACTGCGGCGCATTCCGCCGCTTTCGGTCTGTGCCGATCACGCCTCGCGCCTTACGAAGTGTTTACTGATAACCGGATTACTGATTACGCGCCGTCTCTCCATCGAAGCCGGCCGGGCGGGACTAATCCAATCGCAAAGAATGCGAGATTGACCAGGGTCGCAATGCTCAGCAGGAGAGAGGTGTTCGACGTCCCATATGGGTGCAAGCCGTTCGTTTGCGTGCCAAACCACGCGAGGCTCACTACGATATTGCCGAGCATGCTGATGGCGAGGACTCCCCGGGAGCTGTTTTTGAAAAAGCGGTGTGCGATCAGGTAACCGGTGAGCCAGATGACGGCGCTGAGCCCGCCGATTTCTTTGGGATCCCAGGCCCAATAGCGGCCCCACTCGATTTTGGCCCAGACCATTCCGAAAAGGACGCCGAGCGTCGTAAGGAACAAGGCCACACTTCCAAGCACCAGACTGACGCGGGCAATTGAATCCAATCGCGACGTGGAGAAATCCTCAAGGCACCGCTGGCACACGAAGCAAATTCCCAGGCCGCCAATGAATAGTGTGAGCGAGTATCCCAGCGTGATGGTAAAGGTGTGAGCCGCCAGCAACCGGCTCGACCGGCTGGTATCGAAGCGCGCGATGACGAAAATCGCGAGGCCCAGCGCCAATAATGCAGTCAGGCCAATAGCCAGCTTCACTGGCAACCATAATGGTTCGTCGAGCTTGCGGAATTCCGATGAGATTTGCGGCATCGCGCCCAGTTCCGCAACGGCTCGCTGAAAGGCTTCCGATGGATTCATCCCGGAGCGGACCAGTTGCTCGGTCGTCTCGCGCAAATGCGCTTCGAGTTCGTCGAGAGTTTCGGCGCTTACGGTCGCCGCCGATTTGCGCCACTGAGCGATTAATTGTTCCAGGTCATGCATAGCGAGGTTTCCAGATTTGGTTGAGGGTGGAAGTGACCGCCGTCCATTGCTCTTTCTGCTCACGCAGCGCCTGGTGACCCGCCGGCTGAATGGAATAATATTTCCGTTTGCGGCCGGAGTCGGCCTTTTCCCAGCGGCTGCGCACCAAGCGCCGGTCTTCCAGCCAGTGCAGCACCGGATAAAGCATGCCGTCGGTCCACTCGATCTTACCGCCGGAGAGTTCTTTGACGCGTTGAATGATGGCATAACCGTAACTATCGCCTTCGGCGAGGATGGAAAGGATGAGGGGCACGGAGGAAGCGGCGACGAGCTCTTTTTCAAGTTTCATAAGGGCCTTATACATTGCAGTGCAATGTATGTCAAGGGCGAAGGGCGGATGTTGAATTCAATGATGGAAAAAGCCGATTCTTTCTGTGGCCAGTGCGACGGATTGCTCCATGAGAACGCCACTGATTACTGCTTACCGATCACTGACCACTGATAACTGATTACTGGTTACCGATCACTGGTCTCAAAACCGCAATCGGTAAAACGACGCACCCGCGCCGAGCGGGGCCGGGACCACAGCCGTCGGCGGGGTGGCCAGCAGGTTGGTTTGCCAGGTGACAAATCCTTTGGACGGGTCCGACGACATTTCCACATTGAAATATTCTCCGGTGGAACAGGACCAGGAAAGATTCGCGAATCCCGGCGCTCCCGCGGCAACATTCAACAGCTTCGGCACGCGCGACCCGAGGCCCACCACCGGCATCGGCCGCCACGTGTCGTTTTGTGTGCCGTTGCCGCACTGGCCCTGATCGTTCGCGCCCCACATCCATACCGAGCCGTCCGACTTTAGCGCGATGTTATGATAATCCCGGGCGGCCATCATCACGACATTGCTGAAGACATTGCCGAATTTGTCCGTGAGGATTTTCGCGGGGAAAGGGTTGGCGTTGGTGTTCACCGAGCCGTTGCCCAGCTCGCCCACGTCGTTCCTGCCGAATTTCCAAATCGTGCCGTCGGCCGCGAGCGCGGAAGAATGACTGTCGCCACCGGACACCGCGATGATGTTGCTCACGTTCGTCACGAGCACGGGGGAAAAGGCATTGTTCGTCGTGCCGTCGCCAAGCTCGCCATTGAAATTGTCGCCCCAGGCCCAGGCCGTGCCGTCGGATTTGCGCGCCAGGATGTGGAACCAGCCGGCGGAGATCTGAGTGATGTTGGATAGGCCCGGCACCTGAACGGGAATGTAATTGGTGGTGGTCGCGCCGGTGCCCAGCTCGCCGTGCGTGCCGCTGCCCCAGACCCAAACCGTGCCGTTCGTGGTGAGTGCGGCACCGAATTGATAGCCGCAAGTGATTTGCGCCGCGCCATTGATCGGGCCGCCCGGCTGCGAATTGCTGACCAGCACCGGCACACTGTTTGGCGGACCGCCAAATGGCGTGAGCGTGCCGTTGCCCATCTGCCCGAACTGGTTCATGCCCCAGGCCCAGATGGTGCCGTCGGCCTTTTCCGCGAGCGTGAAATACGGGCGCCCGCCAAGCTTCACCACGTTCGCCAACGGCGGAGTGGCAGTGAGCCCGGCCTGGGTCGGCACCCACGAATCATTGGTAGTGCCGTTGCCCAATTGTCCAAAGGCATTCCAGCCCCAGCACCAGACTGTGCCGTCGGACTTCAACGCGACATTGTGGATTTCACCGCCCATGACCGCGGCAACGGAGTTGAGATAGCTGACGTTGCCGGGGCCGTGCACTTCCACGGGCGTGAGAGCGCGCTGGTCGTTCGTCTCGCCCAAACCGAGCTTGCCATTGAAATTTGCGCCCCAGGTCCACACGGTGCCGTCGGATTTGAGAATGATTGTGCTTCGCGCGCCGCCCCATACGGAGATCACGTCCGCCGCGCGAACGGACGTAAGCGGGGCGAGGAGAGACAGAGTAACAAGCGCGACGTTCAGTTGTTTGGTGTTCATGATTCTGATTCGGCAGCGTTGCAATTTTTTACGACGCTCAAAAGTCTCCGGCTTTGCCGATTCTCATAACCTTGCAGCTACAGCCAGTTCCGGGCCATTCTCGTGAGCGCGGAGGTCTCGAAATGGGGATTTAGGATCAATAGGTAAGGCGTTAGAAAATACAGAGTTGCAGGGAATCAGTGATAGGTACCGGTAGGCGGTGAGAGGACAGGCAGGTGTGGAGGGCAAGAATCTGTATTCAGTAATCAGTTTGCGAGTGCGGGCCGGATATCGGGGACCAACGCGATGCGACAGCCTTCGGTGGTAGCGTGGACGGGGCTGCTGGCGTTTCTCGCAGCCGAACTGCACTCGAGCGCAACCCGGTTCCAGCTTCCGCCGCGTTTGACACGCAGTTTGCCGGACGCGGGGCCCATCGGGTTCGTGACGCTTCCGCCCGGTAACCTGAAGGTGTACCAATCGAGGCAGGATTCAGACATGTTGCCGTGCATAGCGTAGAAGCAGGATGAACAGGACCGCAGACGCAAAAGGATTACGATTACGATTAGGATTAGGAGGGAAACTCACTGGATATCCACTAGCTCAAGCAACGAGTATCCAGTTTACAGCATTAGGGGCGGAGGATTAAGATTCGAGCATGTCTCAGGATTTCGATTCATCGGAGTTTATTGATGGCGATTTTCAGTTGCACAAGTCGCCGCACTTCGCTGCGTCGGCAGGGGCAGCGTCGCGGGCGCCGTCGCGGGAAGAGGTAGATGCGCGGGTGGCGGAGGCGCAAAAGAAACTGGCCGACCTGAAGCGGACGCAGGAGGAGCTGGAACGGGAACGGGCGGCGCTGGAGGAAACGCGGCGCCGGCAGCTCGAGTTTCAAACCGGCCGTCAGGAAATGGTGCAAAGCCTCACCCGCGGCGTGGGGTTGCTGGAGGAGGCGGAGTTCAGCGCGCGACGCGACGCGGAGCAGATGGCCAAGAGCCTGGCGGACCTGCGAGAGGCGCTGGATAAGGTGCAGTCCGTGCACGAGGAAACATGGAAGCAGGAGAATTTCGGGGTGGAACTGACTCGGGCGCTGACGGCGGTGGAGAACGCGCGCATGGAATGGAATGCGGCGCGGCTGAAGTTCCCGGTGTTGTCGACGCCGGCCGCGGCGCCGGAGCAGCAGGGAGCCCGGCCGCCGGCCGTCGTCGCGCCGGCGGATTTGGCGTCGCACAGTTTCGGGGAGCTATGCCGGTTCGGTTTTGCGCTCACGTGGCCGCTGGCGCTGGTGGTCGCGCTGGGGTTTGGCGCGTTGCTGGTGGTATTGCTGAGGCGTTAATCACGCATGGCCTGGTTTAAAAAAACCTCGGACCCGATTTCAGACCGCGCCAAGGCGCTGAACGGGAAGATCGCGTTGCTGGAGTCGCAGATCAAGGCGCTGGATTCTCAATTGCAGACGCAGAAGGAGCAGCCGCGGCTGCGCTCGACGGCGATCCCGCAAGGCGAGACGGTGACGCACACCGGAACCTCGGCGGCGCCGGAGCCAGTGGTGAGGGTGTTGCCCGAGCCGGTGTTCGAAGAAGTGGATCAGGACAAATTGATTGCGCGCTCAGAAACGCCGACGACGCCCGAGCATTTCAACGAGCTGGGGATGCGCAAATACGACTTGCCGGCACTGCTGCGGCGCGTGCGCGGCCAGTTCCAGGGTCCCTCGACAACCAATCCGAAGCTGGTGAGCTACCTGGCGGCCGGCGGGATCCAGGGCCTGCGTCCTTTGCGTTACGAGAAAAGGGTAGCGCGCAACCGGTTTATCGCGCTCGTGATCATTTTGTTTTTTGTGCTGCTGGGCGTGATCGCGATGTTTGTGCACAGGTGAGGCGTGATGCGTGAAACGTGATACGGGATACGGGAACTGACAGGATGACAGGATGAAAGATTGGACGAGTTATTGTCCTCACGCTAAGGGCGCAAAGGTCGCTAAGAATGCTGGATGCCGGATATTTCGGGAGTCAGGGGTGAGGAGGGATGAAGAGCGCGGGAATGCCGCGCACTCCAGACGCTTCGCGAGGACGCAAGCAAATGCAGGATGCGTGATACGTGATGCGTGAAACGTGAGCCACTTTCGCTGAAACTCTTCCCTTCGCACTGCTTCGGCAAGGCACCGATCAACAATCACCGATAACTGATCACGTGTTCTCTTTCCTCCGAGCGGCAGGCTGGTGTGGTTTGCTAGCGGCTGCGCTGCCGGTGTGGGCGGCCGAGCAAGTGGTTTGGAGCCTGGGCAAGGTGGACCGGTCCGATCATGAGTTTGGGGCTGCACCGAACCCTGGAAGCACAAATCGGCAAATAATCGTGCGGCTCGGTGGTGAGGGGCAGGAAAAGCGCTGGCCCAGGTTTCATCCCGGTTCAGGCAATGGGGCTTATGGGGAAGGTGCGCGGGCCGGCAAAGATGCCGGCGCTCCCAGGGATGCCAGCGCTCCGCATGACAAAACCGCACACGACCACCTCACCCCTAACCCCTCTCCCCCAGAGGCGGAGAGGGGAACCTATGCCGGTGCAACAGCCTGGAGGTATGCGCTGCAGTTCGATATGGCGTCGGAGAATGGTACCGGAGTTTTTTATCTCGACCTGGATTTACTGTTTCGCCAGCCGCGTGTTCCGGCATTGGACCTCGAAGTGAACGGGCATCGTGGGCGGTATTACTTCGATCCGGATCCGATGTTCGAGTTGGGCGCGGTTGATGACGAGTTCAATGTCATCCGTTCGAGCCAGCACAAGCGGATTGCCCTGTTGCCATCATTGTTCAAAGCGGGCGAAAACGAGATTGCTTTTACCGCGGTAAACGACCCGTTGGTTATCGTGCACAACCGCACCGTGGGCGGCACCGGGGATTCGGGGTTTTTCTACGATGCCTTGGCGCTCAGTTACGACGCGCAGGGAACGATACCGGAGAAATTGGAAGCGTCGATTCGGCCGACGGTATTTTTTCCCAAATCGGGCAAGGCGGAGAACGAGCTATGTTATCTGGAGGTTCGTTATCCAGCGACCTGGGCTGGAGGACCCGCGGCCATCCACATTGGGAAGTTTAGAATTGAGGTGGATGCCTTACCGCATGGTGAATTCGGCGAGGGACGTTTTTCGTTCCTGGTCCCGGCTGACTTGCCGGCAGGCAAGGCCCGGATTGAGTTCGATAACGGCGGAGCGGGCGTTGCTGGGGCCGTGACTTGCGAAAGCGAGTTTACCCCGACCAGGAGGTGGAAGATTTTCTACGCGCCGAACGAACACCTGGATGTCGGCTACACGGATTACCGGGCGAAGGTTGCGGAAGTGCACGCGCGTTGCATGGACCAGTTGTTGAAGACGCTCGTGGCGCATCCGGGTTTCCGGTTCAATCTCGACGGGAGCTGGATTCCGGATATGTGGCTGGATTCGCGTTCGGCCAAAGTGACCGCGCAACTCATTTCACATGCGCGCGCGGGCCAGGTCGGCATGAACGCGTTTTACTGCAGCATCGCGACGGAATATCCATCCCTCGAAGAAAACCTCCGCAACTTGTATGTGAGTAAAGAGCAGGAAACGCGGTTCGGCATACCGTTCGATTTTGGCCTGGTCACCGATGTCCCGTCCGCTTCCTGGTCCACCCCTTCCATCCTGGCGTCCGCCGGAATTCATTACTTCGCCAACGGGGGAAACCAGGATCGTGGGCCGATGCTGGTGAACGGCCATTGGAATGTGCGGTCGCCGTTCTGGTGGGAAGGGCCGGACGGCCAACGCGTGCTCGCCTGGTTCTCGGGCCATTACCATCAATTCAAGGCCGTGTTCGGCTTGCCGCCCGCCATGGAATCCGGCGTCGGCGGCCTCGCCCGCTTTCTCAAGGCGTACGAACAAAACGGCTACAAGCCCGATGCGGTTTTGCTGTACGGCACCGAAGTCGAGAATCTGCCCACCGAATATGACGACGCGGCGTTCGTCGAGCGCTGGAACACAGCTTACGCTTGGCCTCGGCTCATCACCTGCCGATTCTCGGAATTCTTCCGTTACGTCGAAAAGAACTACGCTGATGGCCTGCCAGTGGTGCGCGGGACGGGTGGCTCTTATTGGGCTGACAACTTCGGCATCCTGGCCGCCGCAACGGCCCGCGACCGCGTCAACCAAAGCCGGGCGGTGACGGCCGAAGCGTTTGCGACACTCGCGGCCGCGATGGACCCCAAGCTGCGCTTCCCGCGCGAACTGGATCAGGGAATCTGGAAAACGTTGCTCCTCTACGCCGAGCATAATTTCGGCATCGGCGGGCTCAACGATCGGCCGGAGTGCGACGCCGCGGTGGGCATTGTTAAGGAGAAGGAAGATCAGACCGTGCGCGCGGAGTGGGACATCGACAAGCTGCTGCGCCGCGGACTGAGCCAGTTGGCGGACCAAATCCGGACTGACGGCCAAAACCTGCTGGTGTTCAATCCGTTGAGTTGGCCGCGCAGCGGTTTGGTACAATTCCAATTCGATCAGAATGTAGTGCTGACCAACATGGCTACCGGTCAACTGGTCGAGGGCGAAGTGCTGGCGGTGAAGGACGGCGTGCAGACGTTCCGGTTCTGGGCTGACAATGTGCCAGCCATGGGTTACCGCGTTTATCGCCTTGGCCACGGCCGCCCTGCACGCATTAACTCCACGAGCCCAACTGACGAAACGTCCACGCTGTCGTTTGAAAACGCGTTCTACCGCGTGACGGTCAATCCGGCGCGCGCCGCCCTCACGAGTATCTACGACAAAGAACTCGGCCGCGAACTCGTCGATCAAGCCAGCTCGTTTGCCGCCAATGAATACCTGTTTGTCGAGGGCGGCGGCACCGAGGCCGGGCGCGGCCGGGGCAATGAAGACAGCCAATTGCTGCATCCGTTTCGCTGGCTGCCGCCGCCGGAACTAACGATTCACCAGGCCGAAGGCGGAATGCTCGCCCAGGTCGAGCGCGCGCCGTGGGGCCGCACAATCCGAATGACCGCCTCAGCGTTGCATACGCCGCGAATTGAAACGGAGATTCTCCTGCCGGATAGCGTAAAACAGATCGAGATACGAAACCTGATCCAGGTCGATTTGCTCCTGGCGAAACAGGCTTCGTACTTTGCCTTCCCATGGGCTCTGAGCGCAGGGAAGTTCCGTTATGACATCCCGAACGGGTTTGTGGATCCGGAAAAGGATTTGCTGCTGGGCGGTTGCAACGATTGGTTCTCGATCCAGCACAGCGTCAATGTCGAGAGCGCAGCCGGAGCGGTGAACCTGGCCGCGGTGGACGCGCCCCTGGTTTGCCTGGGCGACATCTGTCGCGGCAAATGGCTGCCCCAATTCACAAACACTTCGCCTACGGTGTTCTCTTATGCCCTGAACAATTATTGGTCGCCGAAATGGGCAGGCAAGAAGAACGCGGAATTGCAGTATCGCTACGTGATCACCAGTGGCCCCAGGTTCGATCCGGCTGGGACGGCGCGAGCGGGCCGCGAAGCCCGTTTTCCGCTCGAAGCAGCCATGATCAAGTCGAGCGACAAACTGCCAGGCTGGCGCGGCTCACTACCGCCCGGCGACGCGAGCTTTGTCCGGCTGTTGCCCGCGAACCTGATGTTATGCGCACTCAAGCCGGCGGAAGATGGAAAAGGAATCGTAGCACGCGTATTGGAAACTGCGGGCCAGGGGACCGAGGGCACGCTCGATTTGCCGTTCCTGAGAATCGAAGCTGCGCGGGAAGCGAACGCGGTGGAGGTTGCAGGGAAACCGCTTGTTTGCGACAGGTCCGGGGTTCATTTTCGCATGGAGCCGAACCAGGTAGCGACGATTCGTTTGGCGACAGGACAGCCGGTAATGGTCATTCATTGAGAATTGAGCATTTGTTGTTTTTCATTGAAGAGGTCTATGAGCCTGGTTGAATGCGATTTGGAGATTCGCAAGCGAGGAGGGAAGACGACGAGGAAGATTACGATTACGATTAAAGATTATGATTAAGAGGGACCGGACGTTTTCACGTAAGGACCTAGTTACCATTAGTGGCGGTGTCGGGCATTCGTTGCCGCAATGACGTTGGTGGCGGCCGGAGCGGCGGGGCAGTCGGCATGGGAGGCTGGAGGGAGGTTTGCTCGACTAACTTTCTAAAGTTCTCGCGGTCGGCGGGGGACATCTGTTCCCATTTTTGGGCATCCTTCAGGAACTGCACCCTTTCATGCGGGCTAAGGGTGGCGAATTGGCCGAAGGAGCGAATGCACTGGGCGCGCTGAACTGGCGGGAGGGCCTGGAAGGTGCGCAGGGCTTTTTCAATCTGCAGGGTTTCGGGGCCGGACATTTTATGCAGCACGTTTTCCTGCTCGGATTTGCTAAGCTCAAAAAAGTGGTTGAACAAGCGCACGATTTCCTGCTGCTCCGATTGCGGCAAAGCCAGGTAAGTGGCCAGATTGGTCTGGAGAAGGGGAGTGGAATTGCTGGTATAACCGGAGGCGGCATCAATGAGGTAACGCACGGCGCGCTCGTTATCGAGGAGTTCCTTTTGCATGTTGGGCGGCAACAGGTGCCAAACCCGCAGCCGGTCGTCGACCAACTTGCGCATCTCACCAGGAATCAATTCCATCTGCGCCTTCCGTTCGGCTTCGGGCAGGTTCATCAAGCGCAGCAGGTACCAGCGTAGCTCGGTGACCGTCAGCCGCTTTTCCCGCTGGTCTACAGGCATGGCGAGGTACTCGCTGATTTTGTCCAGGATAAGCTTTTTGGTTTCGGGCGAACGGTCAGAGAGAAACCTTGCTCGCTCAACCGGGGCCATGACCAGGAGCTCGCGAAAACGTTCGACCGGAGATTTGGGCGGGGGCGGAAGAACCGGCGGCATTGGCGCGGCATTTGTGGATAACAAATGCGCGGGAGGCGTTGAGGTTTGCGCGACGAGCGGGAGCGCCAAGGAGCCCAAGCTCGCGATGGCCATGAACACTACTTTTCGAAATGCGCTCATTGCTGCATCAAAGAGAGCAATTGATCATCCGGGGTACTGAGCTGGCGGATGGCCTTGAAATCTTCAAGAGCTTCGGGGTGCGGTGGATCGGGGACAACACCGATAGTCGAGAGGCGCTGAGCGAGTTCGTTCTGTTTGCGCATATCCTGAACATGTTCGAAGGAAATCAAAGCAATGCCGAGCACGACGGCGACGGCGGCAGCGCGTGTCAGCCATCCAAACCTTAGTAACGTGCCCCACGCGGAGGCGGCTCGGTGTTTGCGGGCATCTTCGAGCTGCGCGGCCTGGAGGACGCGGGCGGTAAAGTTGGAAGGCATGGGCGCATCGGGCAGGGAGCCGAGCGCCTCGGTGAGAGCGGCCTCGACCTCGCCATCACCTTGCGCCTCGGGGTGGGCGGCAAGCCAGGCGCGCCAGCGAGCGGCTTCGGCCGGCGTAAGATTCCGGCGCCAGATTAGCTCACGCAACTCCTCAGGGACCAGGCCGTTATTCATATCGGGTTGGGTGCATCAGAGATGCGACTGTACTATTTAAAACCATAACAGTGTGAAAGTTGCGGCCATTTTATTTTCTCCATACGCCGGAGCGCAAATAGGGTTTGAGCTTGGCTTTAATGGTTTCGCGCCCGCGATGGATCAGGGATTTGGTGGCGGAAACGGTGCAGTCCAGCACCTCGGCCATCTCTTCGTAGCTCAGTTCGTCCTGCTGACACAGCAGGAGGGCCAGACGCTGATTATCGGGCAACTCTGCGACGGCTTCTTCGACTTTGGCTTCCAATTCGTGCCCCAGCAGGTGTTCCGGTGGCGATGGATTGGTTTTGTCCTCGAATTGGTGCAAAGGCTGGTCGGGCTGGTCCGGGTGGGGCGCGTCGAGGGAGTCGGCAGGATGACGCGAGCGGCGCCGGAGCTCGTTGAGGCAAAGATTGCGTGCGATGGTGAAGAGCCAGGTGGAAAACTTGGAAGCAATCCGGTAGCGATCGGCTGACTTATAGATCTGAATGAACACGGCCTGGGAGAGGTCCTCGGCTTCGGTTGCGTCGCGGAGCATCCGGTAGGCCAGGTTCATGACCGGCTGTTTATACTTGTCGACCAGCTCTGAAAATGCCGTGTGATCGCCCTGCTTCACGCGCAACATCAGGGCGGCGTCGGGATCGCTCTCCACGGACATAGTGATCCAGCATAACAAACACCGCGATAGGAACAAGGTTGCGGAGAATTTGACACATGAACAGCATGGACAGGATGAATGTGACCGCAAAGGCGGAGTGAACATGGGGGAAGGCGAGAACAGAGAGGAGGGACGGAAGCAGTGAAAATCGACTCCTTACGTCGTCGCCTACAGTTCGGGTTTCGAACGGTTGGATTCTGCTTCACAATCGACGGTGCGGATGGATATTCATCTGGGGATGCCGGTTATCCCGCAGAGTTTATCGCCTTTGAATGCTCGTGCCCAAACGGTCGCGGCGCTTACTCAAGGTCCGCTGCACGTGTTGATCGTCGGCGGCGGGATTGTGGGGGCCGGGATTGCGCGAGATGCGGCGATGCGCGGGTTGCGGGTTGGACTGCTCGACCAGTACGATTTTGCTTTCGGCACGAGCAGCCGCTCAACGCGCTTGCTGCACGGTGGGCTGCGTTATTTGGCACAAGGAAGGGTGGGCCTGGTGCGCGAGGCAAGCCTGGAGAAAGGGGTGCTGCACCGCATCGCGCCGCACCTGGCCCAGCCCTTGCCGTTTATCTTTCCAACGTACAAAGGCAGCGGATGGCCGCGGTGGCAGATGCGCATCGGCGTGAAGCTGTACGACCTGCTGTGCAGTGGACGAAACCTGGGTCGCTCGAGCGCATTATCGCAAGCGCAGGTGCTGGATAAAGTGCCGAAGCTCAAGCAAGACAGTTTGACCGGGGCAGTGCGTTATTTCGATGGGTTGACCAATGACGCTCGCCTGGTGCTGGATACGCTGCGCTCCGCAGCCCGGCACGGAGCGATGTTAATGAACTATTGCGGGTTCGACGGCGGAGCGCGCAGGGACGGATCGTGGGTTTGCCAGGCGAAGGATCGATTGAGCGGAACAGGAATGGAATTGCGCGCGCAGGCGGTGGTAAATGCGGCGGGGCCGTGGGCGGCGGATTTGCCGCACAGCACCATAAAGCTGCGCCTGACCAAGGGCATTCACCTGGTGATCGCACGAGAGCGGCTGCCGATTCCGGAGGCCGTTGCGATTACGCAAGGGCACCGGCTGCTGTTTGTGATTCCGTGGGGCGAGCGAGTCATCCTGGGCACGACGGACACGGATTACCATGGGTCATTGGACAAAGTGCACGCCGATCCTGAGGACATTGCCTACGTCCTGCACAGCGTGAACGAGTATTTTCCGTCGGTAACGCTGTCAGAGGCGGACGTGATTAGCACGTGGGCGGGGCTTCGCCCGTTGCTGGCCCACCCGGACGGGTCGCCCTCGGATATTTCGCGCGCGCATGAAATTCGCAACCCGGAACCAGGCTGGTGGGATGTTGCGGGAGGCAAGCTAACGATCTACCGGCTCATGGCTGAGCAGACAGGGGATCAGATCGTAAAATGGTTGAAGCATTCGGGCGGTATGAAGCAGTTGCACCGTGATGGGCAGAGGAGCGACAGATCTCGAACGGCAGACGAAATGCTGATCGAAGCCGCGGAGGCCGAAGGCGTGAGTGGGATTTTGCCGCCGCCATTTGGACGAGCGGCGGTGGAGCATTACTGCTCTAAGGAATGGGCGCTGCACGTGGAGGATGTCATGGTCCGGCGGACGAGTTGGCATTATTACCATGCGGACGCGGGGCAAAAGGCCGAACGAGTGGCTGAGTGGATGGAGGAAATGCTGGGCTGGTCGGCAGAACACCGCGCGGCGGAACTCGATGCTTATCGTGCGCTGGCGAGGTAACGGGTAAAACCAGGTGCGGCGCGTAACGGAGCTGAGTAAGTCGTAAGGCTTAGCTAATGGTGATAGGGGGCGGTGACGTCTCGTCACCGTGATTGATTGTCCTGACTAAGTCGGGTACCAGACGGCCGGTTCCCCATGCCACATCCTATCGGAGACCCGGGGACGAGACGTCCCCGCCCCTGGTCATTCAGCAAGTCACTCGCCTGCGGGTTCAAGCATAGCGGCAATGGTGGCGAGCGCGTTGCCTTCGAGGCGATTGTTCACAAAGATGAACGTCTTGCGCTGCGGTCCGGCGGTTTTGCCTTCCTGGATAAGTGCTCGGCCAGCGGCACGCGCTTCCGGGATTACTTCCTTGGCCTGGTCGTAAGGTTGAAAGGTTTTGACGGCTTCCTCGTAGGTGCGGCCGGGTTTGAGCAAAAAACGGGCGGCCGTAAGGGTCGGATTGGTGCGGCTGCCGGGCAACGCCATTTGTTGGCCGACGGGCGGCATAGCTTCCCAGGAATTGAAGACGTGAGTCACCCGGTGGCGTGCCAGACAATCGAAATATTGCGGTCTAAGCCAATTGCGATTGCGCATTTCGACACCGTAAGACCAGGTTTGTGGCAGTTGGCCCAGGAATCGATCAAGGTCGGCGATGAATTCACGTCCGTGCTGGTAGTCAGAAGGCCAGAATCGCGAAAACTCTAACATCAGCAGCCCGACTTTGGGCCGGATCGATTCGCAGGGCCGCAAGAATGATTCGGCGAAAAGATCAGCGTTGAGAAAATCTTCGTTGGGTTTGCCGGCGAGATCTCCGAAGCGATCGAGATTGGGGAAGTTTTTGATCGTGACGACGTCAGTCACCTTGAAAGCGAACCGAAAGTCATCCGGAACCGACTGGGCCATGCCATCGAGGTATTTTTCGGTGGGGAAGGTGTAATAGGCGGCGTCGACGCAGACAGTTTTGAAGAGCTCGGCGTATTCAGCGAGGCAATTGCGGTTGAAGCGCGCTTCGGCGAATCTGCCGCGATATTCGTAGCGCGCCCGGTCATAGAGTGTTCCAAACCAACCTTGATATTTCCAGGAAGAGGTCCCGAGAAAAACGCCAAGCGTGGCGAGGTCGGCGATAGGCTGCTTCAACTCATCGCGGCTGAATTGCACCGGAGGAGTATTGGCGTGGTGGGGGAGGGCCGCAACCTAATGTGAAGCGCCAAAATCTACCAAAGAGGCGCGAAGAGTGCAGAGAAACGCAGAGAAGACAAATATGAGTAAGGAATGGCGGAAAGGGGTTATAGCATCTCAAGCGGCTGCGGGCCGGACGGCGGAGGGAAGAGGCGATCGAGTTCGGAAATTTGAGAGGGAGTTAGCGGCTTATCGAGAGAAGCAAGGTTTTCCAGCAAACGCTTGCGCCGGCTGGTCTTGGGAATGACGATGATGTCGTCTTTGGCTAAGAGCCAACCGAGGGCGGCCTGGGCTGGAGTGAGCTCGTGCCGGCGAACAAAAACAACGAGCTTCGGGTCCTCGAGTAAGCGCGCCTGTTCGATTGGCGAGTAAGCCATCACCGGGATACGATGACGGTGCAGCCAGGGCAACAAATCCCGCTCAATGCCGCGGCGGGACAGATTATACAGGAGCTGGTCGGTCTGCACGGCGCTACCGCCGGATAAGGACCACAACTCCTTCATTTCGCCCAGGTCCAAATTGCTGACGCCATAATGGCGAATCTTGCCGGCGCGCTGGAGGTCGGCCAATCCAGTCAGAGTTTCTTCCAGCGGTTCGCTGCCGCGCCAATGCAGGAGATAGAGATCGAGGCGATCAGTTCGGAGGCGTCTCAAGCTGCGCTCGCAGGCAGTCACTGTCCCCTTCCGGGATGCATTTGAGGGCAGCACTTTGCTAACGAGGAAAACCTTTTCGCGGCGGCCAGCAATGGCTTCACCAACCAACTTCTCGGCCCGGCCATCGCCATACATTTCGGCGGTGTCGATGAGGGTGACACCGCGATCGAGGCCAAGACACAGGGTTGCCAGTTCCTCCTCGCGCGCGGCAGGATCATCCCCCATATGCCAAGTGCCCATGCCGAAAGCCGGCACAGATTCACGTGAAGGCAGCGAGACCATTTTCACGTGATTCGGAGCGAGTTCACTTCCTCCTGGCTCAAGGCGCGAACCTGACCTTTGGGCAGGTTGCCCAGCTGAATTGAACCTACCGCAACCCGGACCAGGCGCAATACGTTGACTCCCAGAGCGGATAGCAACCGCCGCAAGTGCCGGTTTTTGCCTTCATCGAGCACGACTTCGAGCCAGCTATTGGTCGCCCCTTGCCGCAACACCGATGCCGAACGCACCGCCAGAAAATCGTTCTCAACCTGAAGTCCGCGGTGCATTTGCTGGAGCAACATGCTGTCACTGAGGCGATTGATTTGGACATGATAGGTTTTCCGGATGCCGGAAGCAGGGTCGGTGATCCGTGCCGCCCAAGAGCTATCGTTAGTGAACAGCAACAGTCCTTCGCTGGCCTTATCGAGTCGTCCTACTGGAGAAACGAAAGGGAGTTCCTGACCGGCCAGGCATTCGAAAACCGTGCGGCGGCCTTGCTCGTCTGAGGCGGTAGTAACCAGCCCGCGCGGTTTGTTGAGCATCAGATACACCTTGGTCGTCGCACGCAGAATTTCGCGATCCACGGCGATGCGGTCTCGATGCAGGTCAACGCGTGATTCCGGGTCCGTTCGGGTCGAACCATTCACCGTCACGTGGCCAGAGCGGATGACTTCGCGGGCCTGGCTGCGCGAACAAAAGCCTAGTTTCGATAGAGCCCGCGCCAGGCCCGTCTTGCGGGTTAGTTCGCGTGCTGCTGTCGACTGGCTCCTGCTCACAGCCGGGGCACAGTAGGGCAGCAGAGGTTCAGGGAAAAGCAAAACCAGGCGACCACCGAGAGATTGGGGACGCCGAGGACGGTGTCCTTACCTGTTCGGGTTAATGGGAACCATTAGCCGCAATCAAATCCTGTGCAATGCCATTGAATAATCATTTTCAAGGACGAGAGTTATTTAGGCCAGGATCCATGAACATGCCGGAACCGATGGACCGGGCGGCGAGAGCGGCGGGCGTGAAGCCGAGGCCCGCAGTGCGGTGTATGTCGTCTTCTTCAGCGTTCCGGATCATCAATCAACCGCGGAGGCATTTATGAATTCTACGTTTGGTTTCGATCATTATCTCAATTTCATTAATCTCCAATTGCAGCCACCCCGGTCGGTCATGGCAGGTTACCGGCGCGGCGAGCATAAAGCAGTCATAACTATCTCGCGTCAGACCGGTTCAGGCGGCCACGCGGTGGCCGAAAGGTTGGCTGAGTATCTCCAGGCCCGCGAGTCCGATGAGCCGCACGCCTGGACCGTGTTCGACCGCAACTTGGTGGAGCGGGTCTTGTCCGAGCATCATTTGCCCAGCCGCCTCGCTCGGTTCATGCCGGAGGATCGCGTTACGGAAGTGTCCGACACGATGGACGAGTTGTTCGGCTTGCATCCGCCGTCCTCGACACTGGTGCGACAGATATCCGAGACCATCCTGCACCTGGCCGACATCGGTAATGTGATCCTGCTTGGACGCGGGGCTAACGTAATTACCGGCAAGCTCAACTACGCT
>CAZUVM010000208.1:0-5897 GCA_964623885.1 uncultured Verrucomicrobiota bacterium | reverse complement strand
GCAGTGCTTTGCAGGCATATCCAGACGGAATGCATCTCGGGGGGGGTGTCACACTCGCCAACGCCCGCGAGTGGCTTGAGGCAGGCGCATCCCATGTTATTGTCACCTCGTGGGTGTTCAACGGAGGCGAATTGCATTGGGAACGGCTCCAGCAACTGACACGCGACATTGGGAAAGAGAAACTCGTGCTGGACCTGAGCTGTCGCCGGCGGGATAGGGATTATGTAGTCGTGACCGATCGGTGGCAGAAATTCACGAATCTCGTCATCAACGGCGAGAACCTTGATACCCTGGCGAAATGGTGCGCGGAATTTCTGGTGCATGCCGTCGATGTAGAAGGTCTTTGTCAGGGCATCGATGAGGAATTGGTTTGCTCACTGACAAAATGTTCGCCGATACCAACGACTTACGCCGGCGGAGCCCGTGCGTTAGCCGATCTGGAAACAGTGACGCGCTTAAGCGGTGGCCGAGTCGATCTAACCATCGGTTCAGCCTTGGATATTTTCGGCGGTAGCGGTGTGCGTTATCAGGACGCGGTTGAATTTAATCGGCGCGCGGCCGCGCAGCAGCAGGGAGCAACTCGCTGAAGAAAAAGGGAAGCAAAACTGGCGTGAAGCGAGTCCTCAATATTCGACGTTGGCTGCACGAGCATTCGCTGAAGTTGCTCGCGATTCGGGATACCCCGCAGGCGATTGCGGGTGGAGTGGCGATCGGAGTTTTTTTCGGGTTCATGCCAGTGTTCGGATTAAAGACCTTGTCAGCGATCTTTTTTGCGTGGCTGACACGCAGCAATATTTTAGCAGCGGTGATTGCCGGAACCCTTCATGATGTCATCCTCCCGTTTATGCCGGCAATCTATCTCTGGGAGTACGATTTGGGCTATTGGCTGCTGAGCAGTCCGCACCACTTACCGCCTCACATGCACAGGCCACGCTGGGAAGGATTTTCCTGGCGATTGTGGACGACGTTTTTTACGGGCGTGGGAAAACCCATGCTGTTGGGTGGATTTATCTCAGCGGCGCCATTCGCGGTGTTGTCCTTCTTCATCACGCGCGGCATCGTCACCCGTCACCAATTGAAGAAACAGGCTCAGGCTCCAGCATCGGAAGAACCTGTGAACCCGAGCTGAAGTTATTCGTACCTCAAGGCCTGAATGGGATCCAACCGGGCGGCCTTGATTGCGGGGAAAAGCCCGGCGATTACCCCCACAAACGCGCTGAAGGCTACTGCAATCATCAAAGCAAACGCGGTGATTACAGGCGTGTTAGCCACTGGGGTCACCTTTTCGAGGATCTGTACAAACGCGTAGGAAGCGACCACACCGAGGGCCGCCCCCAAGAGCGAAATCACTACGCTCTCGATCAAAACCTGCATGAAAATCGCCGGCCCGGTCGCGCCAACGGCTTTGCTAATTCCGATCTCCCGGATACGCTCGTTGATGCTGGCCAGCATGATGTTCATGATGCCGATGCCCCCGACCAGCAAACTGATCGCGGCAATGATGCCGCCGCTCATCCGAGCGTTATGAATCTGCTGATTAATACTCTGGATCTGATTCTCCTGCGTGCGGAAACCGAAGTTCTCGATTCCGTGGTGGGTGAGCATCATGATATTGCGTGCTTGTTGCAGCGAGGGCTCCAGTCGGTCGAGGTCTGAAACCTTCATGACGATATCCGAGAGCCGGTCGTCGGGCACCCCGTTGGTATCGGTCGCGGCGGAACGGAACCGCATCCAGGCGGTGTTCAAAGGCATGTAGAGCGTGTAATTTTTGCGGCGAAATGCCCAGTTACTGCGGCCCCAGCCTCTCCGCCGAGCAGGTCCGGCGACAGGTTCCTTGGGCTTCAAAAGCGCTTGTTCGCGCTCCTTCTTTTCCTGTTCGCTTTCGTAGCGCATGAACATACCGACTATCGTGAACGGCTGGCCATTCAGGTTGATGACTTCGCCCAGCGGCACAATCTCTTTTCCGGTCTTTTCCGGCGAACCAAACAACTCATCGCGGACTCCGGTGCCGATGACGCAAACGGCATTGGCGTTCTCTTCATCGAGTTGGGTGAAGAAGCGCCCGTATTGCACCGTGTGGAGGTTAACTTCCAGGATCGCCGGCCAGACTCCGGCCGCATCCAATGAAACCAACTTGTCCCCGCGCGTGGCCACGACATCATCCACGTCCATTTTCGGCGAGACCAACCGCATCAGCGGCGCTGACTCGCGCAATGCTTCTACATCAGCCATGGTGCAAGGCACTGCCTGGTCAGCGAGGTGTTCCTGTTCGGCCGGGACCTCCTGTTCATCCAGATTAATCCGGTCTGCTCCGCCCATGGCGATCATCGTTTCCTTCATCCCGTTTTCCATGCCTTTGATGATCGCCGCCATGCCAACCAGGCTGGCCACTCCAAGGATGATTCCCAGCATGGTGAGCGTAGACCGGAACTTGTGGGACCAGACTTCTTTCAGGCCGACTACGATGGTGTTCGAGAGCGTCACGTCATCCTGAATTGCTTATTCGTAGCGCAGAGCCTGAATTGGATTGAGCTTCGCAGCTTTGATTGCGGGAAAAATGCCTGCCAGGACACCTACGAGCGCGCTGGAAGCAAACGCCACCGTCAGCGCTCCCACGGTAATAATCGGGGCATTGCCCGTAGGAGAAAAAGAGCTGAGCATGTTGACCAGCGCAAAGGAGGTCAACAAGCCGGCCAATCCGCCCAGCAACGCGATCACTACAGACTCGACCAGAATTTGAACAAAGATGTCTGCAGTCGACGCGCCGACGGATTTACGGATTCCGATTTCGCGGACGCGTTCGGAAATGCTCGCCAGCATGATATTCATGATGCCGATCCCGCCCACTAACAGGCTGATGCCTGCAATGAGCCCGCCACTCAGGCGCGCGTTGTGCACAAAGGTGTTAATCTGCTCGGCCCACTCCTCCTGGGTGCGAAAACTGAAATCCTCGATGGCCTTGTGGGTAGACATGAGGACATTTCGGACCTGCTGCAGGGCTTCCGGCAAGAGGTCAACGCCGGCGATCTTCAACTCCAAACCCGAGAGGCGCGGGTCGCCGGTCGACCCCATACTGACCGCCAGGCTGGTGCGTCCACCCCCGGACCGAAACTTCATCCACACAGTGTTCAAGGGGAGGTACACGGTGGCATTCTTGAGATAAAAGACGAAGTTGGAGCCGCGCCGATTGTTCCCGCCGCGATTCCTTGAAACGCGGTTGGTTTTCATTTCCGGATGCAGAAGTGCCAGTTCGCGCGCGCGCCGATCCTGTTCGCTTTCATAGTGCTGAAACATGCCGATAATCCGGAAAGGCACGCCATTGATATAGAGCGTCTCTCCTACCGGATTGATCTCGCGCCCGACCTTCTCCGGCGAGCCCCAAAGTTCATCACGCGTAGCGGTGCCAATCACGCAGACGCTGCGGGCCATTTCATCGTCCAACTCGTTAAACATTCGGCCGTATTGAATAACATGCTCGTTCATCTCCAGCGCCACGGGCCAAACCCCCAGAATGTTCCAGGGGCGATAAGTCTTTCCATTGGCCGAAAGCGTGCCGAACAGGCGCATCTCCGGAGAAATCCGGGTGACCAGGGGCGCGCTCTGCTTGAGCGCAAAGACATCGTTGATAGTGATGCCGACCGCCTGGTCCCAAAGGTAACGCTGCTCCACCGAGAGCGGCTGCGGTTCAACACGAAATTTTTCAAGGCCGCCGATGGCCACCAGCGCCTCGCGCGCGCCACGCTCCATCCCGGACACCAGCGCGGACATGGCCACGAGGCTCGAAACGCCCAGGATGATTCCCAGCATCGTCAGCACAGAGCGGAATTTATGCGCCCAGATTTCGCGCAAGCCCGTCTGAATGGTGATCCCCAACTGCGTCCAGGAGGAGCGCAAATTCTCAGGCGTCTTTGGCAGAGGACTCATAGGGGCGGCTCAAACGCTTTGGGCCCTCGCCGCCTCCCGGTCCAGGCCGGCGAGAGTTAAGTCGACTTTGGATGCGATTTTCCCGTCGCGAATTTCAATCCGGCGTGGGGTGACGGCGGCGATCTCAGGGTCGTGTGTCACTAACACAATCGTGCGGCCCTCCTGGCTCAGTTTGCGAAAGAGTTGAAGGATGGCGTCGCCGGTGTGAGAGTCGAGGTTGCCGGTCGGTTCGTCAGCAAAGACAATCCGCGGGTTGTTGACCAGTGCCCGCGCTATGGCCGCCCGCTGTTGTTGGCCGCCGGAAAGCTGGCTTGGCCGATGGCGGGCGCGGTTGGCCATGCCGACGGCCTCCAGTGCGGCCATGGCACGGTCGCGCCGCTCTTTGCCGGGGATGCCGCTGTAGATCATGGGCAACTCCACATTCTGCGTAACACTCAATTTCGGCAGCAGGTTGAAGAACTGAAAAACGAATCCGATTTTCCGGTTGCGAATCGCCGCCAACTCGCGCGGAGAAGCGCGTTCGATCATGACGCCGTCCAGTTTGATCGTTCCATGAGTTGGAGAATCCAAACAACCCAGGATGTGCATCAAAGTCGATTTTCCGCTGCCGGAGGGCCCGATGATCGAGATGAACTCCCCTGCATCGATATCCAGCGACACATCGTCCAGGGCGCGAATCTCCTCATCTCCCAACTGATAAATTTTACTGACGTTGCGCAGTTCGACCAGTGGCACAAAAAGCCTCCTTAAAGCCGCAGGTCAAGATTTTCCGCCAACCGTGGTCACCCGGGCGGGGACCTGGCCGGGGGGATTTTTCGGCGCCCCGAACGTATCGGCGGTGGCGGTATTGGTTCGGGCCAAACCAGGAGCCGCAGCCGGTTTCGCAACCGTCGGTTTCGTCTCAGCAGGTTTTTGCGCGGCGATTTGCGTACTCTGCTTCTCGACTTCTTCCTTGGGCATTTCCAATGAGACCACCTCGCCCAGCGACAAGCCCTCCTGAATCTCGGCAAACGAATAGTCCGAGACGCCCACTTTCACATCGCGTTTCTCAAACGCATCGCCCTTCTGGACGTAAACATAGCGCTCCATTTCGCCGCTATCCGGGTTCTTCTCCGTGAAGACGGCGGACAAAGGAACGGCCGTGACGTTATCAGCGGCCGCAACGGGGATTTTGACGTTGGCAGTCATGCCCGGGCGGACACGCGGGTCCACGTTTTTCAGCACAATGCGCGCCGGGTAACCTTTGATGTTATTTCGAATAGTAGCCTGCGGTGAGATGCGCTCAACGGCGCCCGTGATCACCAAACCAGCGACCGCTTCGATAGTGACCTCCACCCGCTCACCGGCCTTGAGCCGCGGGACGTCCGCCTGGTTGACCTGGGCGTTGATGATCATCGAATTGAGATCCGCAATCGTCAGCACCTCAGTGCCGCTGTTGAATCCGCCTGAACCCGAGACGGCCTGGCCAATGGAAACGGGTCGGGTCAACACGGTGCAATCGAACGGTGCCCGCACTTCTGTCTTGGTTAGATGTTCCTCCGTGATGGCCAGAACTTTCTGGGCGCTTTCCAGGGCATTCTTCGCGAGATCGTACGCCGTTTGCGTATCGTCGAATACCTCCTGCGAAATGAGCTTTTCGGCCAGCAACTCGCGCGCGCGTTTCAAGTCGCGTTCGGCCTTATCCAGGTTAAGTTTGGCCTTCTCAATATCAGTCAGGTCCGAAGCTTTCTGTTGCTGTAGCTCGCTGTCATCCAACTTGAACAGCAACGCGTCTTTTTTCACGTGGTCGCCTATATCAACCGGCAAGGTCAGGACAAGGCCGTTGATTTCGGGTCGCACGGAAACCTGCTCAGCAGGCGCGATTTCACCGGCGGCGTTTACAGCAAAACTGATGTCACGCGTTTCAGCGATCGCTGTTGTGGGCCGGGTCGGCGTATCAGCGGTGCTGCGGGACTTCTGCCAATAAACCCAGC
>CAZUVM010000207.1:0-9040 GCA_964623885.1 uncultured Verrucomicrobiota bacterium | reverse complement strand
CGGCATCGACCCGTTGCAATTCCTGCAGCGCCCGACCCATAATCCCCGCTTGGGTCAGGAGTGAATTCTCATTCTCGCCCAGCAAGTCCAGGGCGGTCTGGCTGAGCTGCCGCAGTTTGGCGGCATTGCTGGCGCGCTGATAAGCTTGTTCAAGCTGCGCCTCTTCATCCGGCTGCAATCGCGCCGAGGTAATCTCATCGATTTGAAACCGCAGCAAATCGAGTTGCTGCGCGTAGGTTTTCTCATCGACAATCAATGCCGCTTTTTCAGATTCAAGTTGACGCCGGCGTTTGACGAGTTCGCCGAATGCTTCCCGTTCCTTATCTAGACCTCCGAACGCATCCAGGATGGCAAGCTGCTGGCTCGTTTGCAGCAGAGATTGGTGCTCGTGCGGCCCATGGATGTCCACGAGCCATTCACCCAGCTTAGCCAACACAGTCAGCGTCGTAGGCGAGCCGTTTACGAATTGCCGGTTCATACCCGATTCGGTGAAAGTGCGTTTGATGATCAACTGGTTTTCCTCGCAGGGTTCGAGACCGTTTTCTTCCAGAAACGAACGGAGCGGCAGCCGCAACTGTTTCACGTCGAATGATGCTTCCACCGAGCAACTGGCACTCCCGCTACGCAGGAGCGTGCGGTCGGCCCGTTCGCCCAGAACCAGGTCCAAAGCGCCAATCAGGATGGACTTACCGGCGCCGGTTTCCCCGGTGATAACATTGTAGCCAGCCTCCAACTCAAGTGTCAGATCGGCTACGAGTGCCAGGTTTTTGATGCGCAACGTCGTCAGCATGTCGCGGTTCCACGAGAATGTTGAGCGCTCGCAGGACAATGGGCAAAGGAAAAAGTAGGCGTCCGGCCATTGCTTGCCCGACTTTGCTTCGATTGCTATTGTGTCCAGCGTAGCATGGCTTTTTCGTTCATTTTTCTTGGCTCCGGCACCTCGCAAGGAGTTCCGTTGATCGGTAAAGAGTACCCACCGGAATTTCTGGCGAATCCAAAGAACCACCGTCTCCGGCCGTCAATTTATGTCGCTACGGACAAAACCAAGCTCGTGGTAGACACGACGCCGGAATTTCGCCTGCAAATGCTCCGCGAAAAAATTGGTTACTTGGATGCCGTTTTATTTACGCATTCGCACGCCGACCACATCATGGGCCTGGATGATTGCCGTCGCATCTGTGACGCCCGCGGTGGCGCCGCCCTGCCAATTTACGCCAGTGAAAAGACGATGAATGATTTGAAACGCGTTTTCATTTATGCCTTTCATAACGGTCCGTGGCCCAAGGGTTATTTTATCCCGGAGCCGCACGTAATTAATGGACCGTTCGAATTGGGAGATTTGCATATCAGTCCACTTTCTTTGCCGCATGGGCAAACCGAGACTTATGGTTTTCTGTTTCGCCAAAACGGGTGCAAACGACTCGCGTATATGAGCGATTGCAAGTCGGTGCCGCCCTCGGTTGTAGAGCAAGTACGCGGCGTGCAAGCCGTCGTTCTCGACGCCCTAAGGCCCAAGCCGCACCCCACTCACATGTGCCTTGATGAAGCGCTGACGGCGGCGCGACGCATCGGCGCGAATCGGACCTACCTCACTCACCTCACTCACGATTACGACCACGATGTCGCTCAAGCCGAGCTTCCCGCCGGCGTGGATTTGGCGTATGATAGGTTACGTGTGGAGCTGGGGAATGGAACCTGAAACTCGAGACGTGATACCCGATGGTGACTGTATCTTTGCTTAACCGACAGCAAGTTCGTGAAAAGATTGAACGATAAAACGGGGAACCTCTGCTCACCTCGACGATGTCGAGCGTCGATAACCGCGGGTCACCTGTCATATTTCACGTATCACGCATCACGTATCACGCATCACGTATCACGCATCACCACTGCCGCGCTGATATTGCTATTACTCGCGCCTGCTTACGTTCGCGCCGCCTCTGCGGGTGCTGGCGTCATCGTCGTGTACAACAGCCGCATGCCTGAATCCAAAGCAGTCGCGGATTATTACGCGGAAAAAAGGCATGTGCCGAAAGACCAGGTTTTTGGTTTCGGACTAACCACCAACGTCGAGATTTCACGTGCCGAATTCCAGGACCACCTGCAGAAGCCGCTCGCGAAAATCCTGGAGGATCGAAAATTCTGGCATATCGCCGCTCACTTGTTTCCGGCAACTACGAATCGCGCCGGCAATGTCACCTGGTGGCCGGTGGAATCGAGAATTCGCTACGCAGTGCTTTGTTATGGAATTCCGATCCGCATTCCGAACGATCCCGACCTGTCCGAGCCGGGAACCGAGAATCTCCGGCCTGAAATGCGGCGCAATGAGGCAGCGGTCGACAGCGAACTGGCCATGCTGCCTTTGTTCGCGCAGAAATTGCCGTTGGCTGGGCCCTTGCGCAGCCCGGTTTACGCGGTCACCAATGAGGCGTTTCTGCATCCGACTAATGGCGTGCTGCTGGTCACTCGTTTGGATGGTCCTGGTCCCGATATCGCGCGAGGGTTGGTCGATAAAGCGCTGCAAGCAGAAACCGACGGCCTTTGGGGGCGAGCCTACATTGACCTGCGCAACACAACCGAACCCGGGTTCAAGCAGGGTGACGATATGCTGCGGAACGCCGGCGAGATCTGCCGCCATCTGGGGCTCGAAACCATTGTCGACGACAACCCGGACCCTTTCCCGCCTGGGTTCCCTATGAGTCAAATCACCATATATCTTGGTTGGTACGCTCAAAATGCGTGTGGCCCATTCGCGGAACCAACCGTCGAGTTTATGCCCGGCGCGTTTGCGTATCACCTGCATTCGTTTAGTGCTGACAACTTGCGCACGACCAACCAAAACTGGGTGGGGCCATTTCTAGCCAAAGGTGTTACCATCACTATGGGCTGTGTCTATGAACCGTACCTAGCCGGCACGCCCGACATGGCCGTGTTCGTCTCTCGGCTCATCTTTAATGGGTTCAGCTTCGGCGAAGCAGCCTATGCCAGCCAGCCGGTCTTATCCTGGCAAACGACCTTTGTGGGCGATCCACTGTACCGGCCATTCGGACGCAATCCCGAAGAACTGCAAAATGACCTTGAACGCCGTCGTAGCCCATTGCTTGCCTGGTCCTACCTTCGCTTGCTCAACGTAAACCGGGCGGCAGGCAAATCGCTCGGCGATTGTGTGGCTTTGCTTGAGAACGCGCCGCTCACAAAGACCAATGCTGTTCTCTCCGAGAAACTGGGCGATCTGTATGCCAGCCAGGGAAAACCCTCCTCGGCTGTTTCCGCTTACGAAAATGCCCTCAAATTCGATCCCACGCCGATGCAAAAACTCAGGTTGCTCCTGACCCTTGGTGATAAGCTGGCTGCCTTGGATAAGGCAGAAGAAAGCTTCGGAACCTACCAGAGAATCCTCCACGATTTTCCGAATTATCCAGACACGCTTAACCTCTATAAAAAGATGCTCCCAATCGCTGAAAAGCTGAATAAAAAGGACGAAGCCGAAAAATATCGTGCCGCTCTCAACCCGCCGGCACCCGGTAAGCCGGCGGAGAAATAAGTTGTTCCTCAGCCTTTCTGTTCGGATTTCGGACGTCGCGATTCGGCCTTGAAATGTTTTGCCGCACCCTTTAGCTAGCTTCGCGACGCTGCCATGTGGTCTCTCCTACGCCTTAGCCAGGCTTTCCTGGTGTGCCCAAACTTTTTCGAATGCTCGAACGTACTGCCGGGTAATCTCCGAAGCTTCTCCGTAAAACACCGGCAGGAAAATGTGATTGGCATTCACATACGCATTCCCGGGCATCGATTCCGGAATGGTTGGCAGGTGATGCCACCATTTCGCCTCGGAATAGATCTTGAGTTTGTGCTGCTCCGGATAATCCCAAAACCGCGCTTGGAGTCCTTCGGCTTTAAGAGCTTTGATTAGCGCGTCGCGGCTAAAGCCGAGTTTGTTGAAATCGACGAAAAGCATATTGCCGTTGTAATACACGCGACCCTGGTCCGAACGCAAGCGAGGCTCGGTTATACCTTTGAGCCGCGTGAGGGGGCCGTTCATAGCGCGCACATTTTTCGCGACGAGCGCATTGCGGCTGTCGAGCCCTTTGAGTTGTTGCCGCGCTAGCGCGGCGGCCAGCGGATGCATTCTATACTTCTGGCCGAATCCAGTTCCGGTGTAGGCATGGACCGGGCTGTCCGGCGGGAATTTCTCCGGATCCGTGTATTCGCCAAAGGCGGCTGCGCGCTCGTAGTACTCGCGACTCTGGTACATGCCCATGCCACCCTCAATCGACGGCATCACTTTGGAAGCCTGAAAACTGAAGATGCCCATCGCTCCCCAGGTGCCGAGCTTCTTGCCTTGCATCGACGCGCCATGCGCGTGCGCAGCGTCTTCGAGCAGGATCAGTCCCTTCTCCTTCGCCCACTCTGCAATGCGGTCCATCTCGCAAGGCATGCCCCAAGAGTGCATGACCACTAATGCTTTGGTCCGCGGCGTGAGCTTCCGCTTGGCATCTTCAAGGTCGAAAACCGCTGTCTTGGGATCGATATCGATGAAAACAGGCACGCATCCGAAAAAGCGCATCGCCAGGCAAGTGGCCACAAAGGTGTAGGAAGGCACCATGATCTCGCTGCCGGCAGGCAAATTGAGAGCGAAATACATGCTCGTGAGCGCGCTGGACCCATTGCCGTGTTGTTTCACAAATGCTGAGCCAGTGTAATCCTTCCATTCCTTTTCGAATTGGGGAAGTTCGTCGTAGAATTTATTGTCGTCCAACAAAGCGCACAGAGCCAGCTTTTCAGCCTCACCGTAACGCGGCCAGCGAGTTAGTTCGGCATATTCCTTGGCGGAACAAGTGACCGTCTTGGGTCCTCCTGCGAGGGCGAGTTTCTCAGCCTTCGGCGCGGCGGAACCGTAATCAACCAATGACAGTCCTGCTACCGCCACGGTGCTGGACTTTAGAAAATTACGCCGCGAAAACTGAGGGGAATTGCCTGGTAGGGACATAATTATCCTTTCTATTGGAACGTCGAGGTGGGGCAGGGCTCTCCGAAGAACGGCACTGGCCGTGTTCGAAGCGCATGGGTTTTGCTAGTTCGAACGCTCACTCTGGAATGAAGATGGCCGGTTTCAGTTCGGCGTCAAGGACGCATTCCCATGCAATTCCAAACCATCTTGACGCCGTCGTTTGTTGTCCGGACAATTTGTTGACTGCTAGCCCTGCGCACGGGAATTAGCAGCATAGTTAATCTTGAAGCCTTTGAAACCAGTTCGCCTCAATATTATTGGCGGCGGCATCGTCGGTTTGACTACGGCGTTTAAAGCCGTCCGACAATTCCCGGCTGCCAGCATTACCGTACTCGAAAAGGAAAAGGCTCCAGGTCGTCACCAGACCGGGCATAATAGTGGTGTCCTCCACTGCGGGCTTTACTACAAGCCTGGATCGTTGAAAGCGCGGCTTGCTGTCTCCGGGATCCAGGAAATGGTTGCCTTTTGCCGCGAGCATGGAATTGCACATGAGATTTGCGGAAAACTGGTGGTCGCGGTCGATGATTCCGAACTCCCGCGGTTGAAAAACCTTCACGAGCGCGGCCAGCAGAACGGGTTGCAAGGCCTGCAGATGCTAACGCGAGAACAAATGCTGGAAGTCGAACCGCACGTGGGTGGGGTTGCTGGCTTGCGGGTGCCACAGGAAGGCATTGTGGATTATGCCGCCGTATGCGCGGCCCTGGTTAAAGGGATAGAAGAACGTGGGGGTAAAGTGGTGACCGGCGCCAAAGTAACTGCGATGCATGCGAATGGCGCGGGATGGGTGCATGAAACTACGGCAGGAGAGTTTCCAGCCGATTTCTTTATTAACTGTGCCGGGCTGCACTGCGACAGAGTGAGCCAAATGTCGGGGCAAAAGCGTGAAGTACGAATCGTACCCTTCCGCGGCGAATACTATAAAATCAAAAAGGAGCGACAGCATCTGGTACGGAATCTCATCTATCCCGTGCCGGACCCGCAATTTCCGTTCCTGGGGGTCCATTTCACGCGCCTCATTCATGGCGGCATCGAGGCGGGGCCAAACGCCGTGCTCGCCTTTTCGCGCGAGGGATACCGGAAAACGACCGTCAACGTGGCCGATTTGTTTGACGCTTTGAGTTTCTCAGGCCTGTGGCGATTTTTGGCCAAGCATCGCCAAATGAGTTGGGCGGAAATGAAGCGCTCCTTCAGCCGGCGCTTATTCTGCGAGTCATTGCAGCGTTTGGTCCCGGAAATTCAATTGGAAGATCTGGAGCCGGGCGGCGCGGGAGTCCGGGCACAGGCGATGTCGCCTGACGGAAATCTGCTGCAGGATTTCTGTTTTGTCAGCCAACCGAAGGGCCTGCATATCCTTAATGCGCCTAGCCCTGCCGCCACGGCCAGCCTCGCAATCGCGGAGGAGATTTTGAGACAGGTCGCGCCGGAGATCTAAACTTATCTGCTTTGGGAGCCTGTGATCTCTCTGATTTCTCCAGCTTGTCGCAATGCCCCTGGTTTTGTATCCTGCAATCCGTCATGAAGTCGAAACTGATCACCGTCGTCCCTGTGTATAATGGCGAGGAATTCATTCTGCAGACGCTGCAATCGGTGGCGGCGCAGAAGCTGCAGCCAGACCGCGTGATCGTGCAGGACAACGGTTCAACCGATAAAACCGAGGAGTTGGTCAGTGGTTTCAAGGGCGTTAAGATTGAGTGGCGGCGCAACGAGACCAACCTCGGGCTGTTCGGCAACTTCAACCGGGGGCTGGAATTGGCCGACCAAACCGATTTTCTGCACATCCTCTGCGCCGACGACAGAATTCAACCAGAGTTCTATTCGCGCCTAATCGGTGCCCTGGAGACATGCAAGGGGCGGGGACTGGCTTATTCGCTTGACGAGCGGATTGACGAAAACAACGGGCGCCTGAGCATATCCGGCAAGGTCAGCGGCATCACGGAAGTGAAGCGGAAGGAAGATTTCATGCGGGAGAAGGCCGAGATCGCCAACCAGGCCTTCAGCGGGTCGCTAATGAAGACAGCCGGACAAAAGGCACCCTGCCAGTTTCGGCTGGATATGCCGATTCTGGCGGACGTGGTGTATTGGGCGGAGTGGGCGCAATTCTGCGAGCGCATCGTGTGCGTGCACGACATACTGGTTCAGTACCGCTGGCACGGCACGAACGAGACTTCGACCAGCGCGCCACAAATCCAATCCCTGATTCTCGATGAGTGGCGCGCAATGCAAATGCTGGAGCAGTTACGCGGCGCCACGCCCGGATTCGTGCGGCAATTCAAGCTCAAGGGCCTCTTTGCGGTGCGTTCGGGAATCAAAGCCAAGCGGTTTCGCCAGGTCAACCAGCGTGATTATGCGCGAAAAATTGTAGACACGGCCCGGCCCATCAGCGGCGCGCTGGCGTGGTGCATGGCACAGGCTGTGGTAGAACTTCGGGAAATCGCAGTGTACAAGCTTGGCGGACGCCGGCGGCATCCGAAGAATGTTTACGGCTGAGTGGCCCGCGCGGCCTCACGGACGGCGGCGACAATATTGATGAGACTGCGGTCGAGGTCGTATTCCTGCCGCCAACCCAGTTGCCGGAGACGGGTATTGTCGGCGACTACAAACGGGAAGGGATCCGGCGCTGGCGGTTCCATCGCCTCGATCAGCTCCGGGCGGCCGAGCAACTTGCCGAGGCGCCGGGCGATGTCTTCCACGGCGACTGCTTTGCCGGTCCCGACATTGATGACTCCGCGGAACTGTTTCTCCACAATCGTCAGCAGCGCCGACGCGACGTCTTCACGATAAATGTAATCTTTGGCGCTATGGGGAGTTTTAAGCACGACCCTTTCGCCGCGGAGCAGCTTAAGGGTAATTGAGCTGCACAGCTTAGTCGGGTGCTCACCGGGTCCGAACAGGTAGAACAGCCGCGCCCAGCACAATCCAAACCCGCACGCCTGCGCGTCTTCCTCCAACGCTCGACGCAGATCATTCTTGCACCGCGCGTACAGCGTCGAAGGCTCGATAGGGGTGCGTTCCTCGGAGAGTGGTTCGGACGTTATTCGATATTCGATGCTGCTGCCCAGGCTGACAATATAACGCGCGCCCAACTCGCGAACGCGGCGCAAAAATACCAGACTAGTGTCGCGGAAAAACTCGTTCTCCGGAGCCTCGAAATAGATCCCAGGTGTCGTAACCCATGCGGTGTGGAGGCAAGCTTCCGGAGCAAATGCGGCGATTTCCGGCCACGGTGCCCGATCGAGCGTGCCGCGCAACCAGGTCACCTTTGAGGTGCTGGGCACATTGACCGGGACTCTCTCGCTCGGAATAATTAAGCCGGCGACCTCGTGACCTTTCTCCAACGCCTGCCGAACGAAAGATGAACCCACAAATCCTGATGCGCCTGTGACGAAGATCTTCATGGTCGTCGACTAATGCTATCTCACAGTGCGCTCAGCAAGGGAAGGTCGCGGTCTTTGGCTGAGAGCTTTGGATTGGCCACCGGCCAGCGGATACCGACTTCCGGATCATTCCAGCGAATGCCACGGGCCAGCTCGGGTCGGTAGAACTCCGACATTTGGTAAAACACCTCGGAACTGTCGATGAGGCACTGGAAGCCATGCGCAAACCCCGCAGGAACGTAAAGGATCGAGTGGTTTAAAGCGGTTAGTTCAAACGCCTCCCAGTGCCCGTAGGTGGCTGAATTGCGCCGCACGTCGACGACAACGTCGTTGATCGCGCCGGCAGCACATCGGATTAGCTTAATTTCGGGGTAGGGCTCTGCTTGAAAATGCATGCCACGGATCATGCCGCGCTCGCGGGTGAGTGTCAGATTACATTGCGGCCAGCGCGTGTTCAGGCCATGGTCGGCAAACTCCTGCTCGCAATACGTTCGTGCGAAAAAGCCGCGTTCGTCCTCGCGTAATTCCAGTTCAATGCGCCAAACGCCGGGCAACGTTGTTTTCGCAAACCTCACTGGTCAAGCGGAAACCCAACGCAGGTCTTCTGTGAGCAGGCCAAGATTGCGAAGCGTGGCCAGCGTATTCAGTCTAATGAGCT
>CAZUVM010000206.1:0-24609 GCA_964623885.1 uncultured Verrucomicrobiota bacterium | reverse complement strand
CCGCGAGCAGCGGACAGATGCCCAATGGCGGCAATACGGCCATTTACGATGCCGACATCGCCGGCGTACCAGGGCGAGCCGGTGCCATCGATAATGTGAGCATTGATAATGAGGACATCAAATGCGCGCGTTTCCGGCGCGGCAGGAGCGGATGACGCCAGGCAGAGAAACAGGAACACCGTTATCAACTTCATATGCGCTATCATAAAACAAATGGCAGTTTGTGGTTATCGTAGTACATGTGGTTTAATTTTTTTCATTCACTCGCTTGGTCTGCTGCATTGTGTCTGTCTCTTGCACACTATCGCGGACCGGGCGGCAGGTTCTGTTCCAGGAAGCCGAAACGTAAGGTATCCAAATGCGCGCCGGTGATACCGTGGCGGCGGTTCGGATATTCCATGAAGCTGAATTGCTTGTTCAGCTCGATAAGCTTGTTAAGCAGGCGCTGGGTACCCTGGAAATGAACATTATCGTCGCCGGTGCCGTGAATGATGAGTAATTTGCCTTGCAAGCCGTTGGCGAAATTGATGGGAGAGCCGGCTTTGTAGCCGTCGGCATTTTCCGTCGGCAAGCCCATGTAGCGTTCCTGGTAAATGGTGTCGTAAAGGGTTTCGTCCGGGACCGGCGCGCCGGCGACGCCGACTTTGTAGAGATCCGGCGAGCGGAAAACCAGATTCAGAGTCATCGAGCCGCCGCCGCTCCAGCCAAAGACACCGACGCGATCGAGATCGACATACGGATGAGATTGGGCGAGGGCGCGAACGGCGGCAGCCTGATCCTTCGACGCCAGCACGCCGATCGCGCCGTAGACCACCTTGCGCCAGGCGCGGCCTTTGAGCGTCGGTGTCCCCCGGCTGTCGAAGCTCGCAACGAGATAGCCATCGTCGGCCAGCGCGGCGAGCAGGAGCCGGCCGTTGCCACCCCAGCTATCATTCACGGTTGTGGAGGCCGGCTCGCCGTAGACATAAACGATGAGCGGATATTTTTTTGATTCGTCGAAACCGCGCGGACGAATCAACCAGCCATCGAGCTTCACGCCGTCGCCGATGTCCACCTGGAACAGTTCAGTGCGGCCCGCGAGAATCGGCGCGGCGTTGGTTTTCAAAGCGGCATTTTCTGAAAACACGCGAACGACATTGTTATCGGGCAGGCTGACGAGATCGGAAACGGGCGGCTCGTCGAACTTCGACCAGGTATGAAAAGCCCAATGTCCGTCAGGCGAAATGTTGTAGGTGTGGGTGCCGGGCTGGCCTTGCGGGGTTACGCGTTCGGGCGAACCGCTGCAATCGAGCCGCGAGCGATAGAGATAACGCTGCGTGGCATTTTCCGGCGAGGCAATGTAGTAAAGCCAGCCGCCAGCCTGGTCAGCGGACACCACCGAAGCGAGATCGAACGCGCCGGTGGTAATGAGACGCGCGGAGCCGTCGCGGGAAATCGCGTAGGCATGGCGCCACCCATCACGCTCGCTGATGAAGATCAGGCGCGCTGTGTGATCGATCCATGTAAAAGGGTTGTTGCCGACATTGAACACATCCACCCAGGCGTCGTCTCGGTCCTGATACAGCAAACGGACCCGGCCGGTCCTGGCGTTGGCCAGCCAGAGGTTATTCGTGTTTTGGAGTCGGTTGAGCTGCTGGCAGATGAGCTCGCTGGAGTTGGCCCAGCCGATACGGGCGAGGTAATGGTTGCGGGGATCGCCGGGAACTTTCATCCAACGCACGAAATTGCCGGAAACGCTCACCACGCCCAGGCGGACCGCAGAATTAGTCTGGCCTGTTTTCGGGTAGTGATATTGGGTCAGCACCGGATCCAGGGTGTCGGTGTAATTGATGAGCGTGAACTCCGGCACATAGCTTTGATCGAATTGCAGGAACGCAAGCTGGCGGCCATCCGGGCTCCACTCGAATGCGTCGCGGATGTAAAGCTCCTCCTCGTTTACCCAATCGGACGTGCCGTTGATGATGTTATCCGAGCCATCGGAAGTGAGTTGCCGGATGGCGCCGCTGCGGATGTTTTCGACGTAAAGGTTGTTGTCACGAACGTAGGCAGCCAGCGCGCCGTCGGGGGACAGTTTGGCGTATAGCAAGCCGGATTTGGTTTTCCTGCCGAGCTTGTGCCAGGACGTGTCCCTCCTATCCAGGACCCAGTAATCGTTGGCGGTTTTGCGAATCATCACGTTCCGGGGGTTGCTTGCGAACAGCATGAGATTGCGGTTCGTGGAACCGGATTCGATAGGCGCCAGGGCCCGCTCGAGTTTCGGCGGGGTTAATTGCTTAGCGGACATCAGGACTTCACGATTGCCGGTCGCCGTGTCATAGCGGACGAGATCGCCGCGCTCGATGGTGGTGTAACCGCGACCCTCATCAACCCAATGCCGCGCGCCGGCTGCCGGCCCTCCGCGCGCACGACCGCCGGCACCGCGAGCATCGCTGCTGAATTCGCCCGAGTTGATGCGGTGAATCATATTTTGGACGTTCGTGAAAGGTTGGGCCTGGGCGCGGATTGCGACGGAAAGAAGAGTTAGGGCAGCAAAAACGATTCTGGGAGATATGAGTCGCTTCCGGTCCTTTGGGTTCATTGGTTCGGAATAGAACATAGTGCCGGTCAAATTGGAAGCGCGGATGGGCTGGCGCATCGCTATTCCCTCCCCCTGGGGGGAGATTCATGAAAAGTGGAATTTGCAGCAGAGGGCGCTCAATTCCAAGCGACATGAGGCAAGATCCCTTGTGCTCCCAGGATTATCATTGGGCGGGCAGGATCCGGTAGAAGTGGAGCGGGTTCATGGGCAAGGAAGCGTCGATGTTAGTATCGACCCAGAGTTGGACGGATTGGCTCAACATGATGTTGGCGACGTTGATCCAGCCGTGGGTATCGCTGAGGCTGGCGGTTCTTTGGAAGCTCGCGGTTTAATCTATTGCCCGATGTCGACTAAAGAGCGTCATGAGCAGAACGATAAGCAGCGCGGCGGCGGAAGGTTCGGGGACGGCTGTCAGGTCGAAGCTTCCGAAGCTGGAGGCTCCCGGCGGCGTGGGTGAACCTGAGAAGGTGAACGGGGCCACGGTGGATTCTCCATAGAACCCGTTGGCTAGCCACTGGTCGCCACTTTGCTGGCCGGCTATAGCAGTCCAATCGTGACCGAGGGTGTCAGACCATCCGCGAACCTGAAGCATGGCAGTATTGCCTACGGGCCAACCCGGGACAGTCACGGAGGCGCCGCCGGAGTAACGGCCGGCGATGGACGTGTTCGTAGCGTAGAGTCCGGTGAACGTGAAGAGGCTACGATCGGTGGTGCCATTAGGAGCGATGAACAGCCCAAAATAATAAACTTGTGGCGGCGCTATTAAGCCGCGCGTCCCACCGACCGAGAGTGCATTGGTATAAACCAGAGAAGTGGAATCGTTGGAGAAGTCGAACGCGGACTGGGCAAAGCTCGCGAGGCTGCTCAGTCCAAGGAGATAAACCAAGCAAAGTCTTTTCATATGATCAATCCTTACTAAGTAGTATTCAAGACATGAAATCTATTAATGTCAAGAGATTTGATAGGTTTTATTTATGAGCAATCATGTGGTGCTCCAAAAAGCGAACTCTACGAGTCGGAGTTTTCGCGAACGTACTATTCCGGCTGCTGCAAGCGGGTCGCTCCCAAGGAATCGCCGAGTATTGTTTAGGGACATTACGGACCGCGTAATTGTTGAGTGATGGTTGACACTGACTAGGTCCTGAGCGATAAGGGAACTCACAGCGGGTTAACCAGGCGCCGGATTGGTGTGTCTTCTTTCGGCGGGCAAAGGAGGACGGATCTGTTCGGCGGTAAAAACAGACAAAACAAAGTAAAAAGTAATAAGGAGAGAAGCACATGAAGAAAAACACCCTCATCCTCGCCTGCGTAGGAATGACGCTGGCCACGGCCGTTGGCGCGCTTGGTGCGACACCGGGATCACTGCTCACGGCATCCGGACAAGTTGCTGGAACGGTCACGGTGACATCGAGCACACCAGGCGGGTGCCCGACAAGAGTCTGCACGACGAACATGGTCACCTTTTCGCATTGTTTCACGAATTGGGTTTGGAAGCAGGTGTGCACGACGAATAGCGCCGGCATGGTGCAATGCACGAATGTGCCGACGCAAGTGGTGCACTGCTACACGAATACGTTCCCGGAGATCACTTGCACGAACGAATTCCAGTCGCCATCCAGGGCAGAGCTTAGTGAACAGTTAAGCGGACCGCTCAGCGCAATTGCCGGATGCGACGAGTTATTTGGGATGTTCCCAACCAACTCCACATTCAACGCCGTGCTGCACTTGGATGTGCGGACCAACGATTGGGTCGGCACGGAGAGCGGTTCCTTCAAGATCGTTTCCGGCACAAACGTGTTGGCGGTTGGTTCGTTGACCGGTGTGACCGGCCTGGGCACGCCAGTGGCGGGCGGACCATGCGGAGTCTGCAATCATTTCGAGGGAACGCTCTATGGCGCGGTGCTGCCAGCGGGACCGGTTCCTGGAGCGCGGATCCAGGCGGCATATGCTGGGGATCTAACGGGAGTCACTTGCCCGGCGACCAATGCTCCGGCGGGAGCGGCCACTTTGCTGATCAACGGGGTGGCGACTACGCCTTGTTTTATGCCGTTCAGTGGCTTTGATGGCGACTTTGACTTGCGAAAAGCGGCGCCATTGCAGAATTAATAAAAGCCAATTAAATCAGATCGGGCTCGCTGATGAGGCGGGCCCGATTTTTTTATTGGCTTTGAACTTCGAACGTTCAACGCCGAACACTCAACATCGAACCGCTGGCCTCTGAGGTCGGCGCTAAATGAAGACGGAGAAGATGGGGACGCCGGGGACGGCGTCCCTACCAAACGTCGGAAGTCCGTGGGACGGCGTCCTTACCATTATTGCGGGGCCCAGGCCAGGCCGTCGGCGCCGCGGCCGGCGTCAATTAGCCTGGCGACTTTCCAGTCGTTGAGGTCGAGTTCGGCGACTTGGCGGCTGGCATCGCAGGAAACGTAGGCGATGGCGCCATCGGGGCGCACAACCACTTCCTGCGGCGCGCGCGGCACGTCGAGCGTGCGGGCGACTTGCATGGATTGAAGATCCACGACCGCTACTTTGCCGACGTTACTGAGTGCGACGAGGAGCCAGTGGCCATCTGGTGTTGGGGCAGTTCCATAGCCTGTGCCCGGTAGTGGGATCCAAAGACTCACGGCATTGGTTTTGGTGCTGATGACCGCCAATTGTGGTTTGGTCTGGTCTGAGGTGAAAACCCAACGATCATCAGTCGACAACGAGATGCGCTGCGCCGTGCGGGAGACCGGGATGGTGGTGAGCACTTTTTTCTTTTTGAGGTCGAGCACGGAAACGGTCCCGCCGCCAACATTCGAAGTATAACCGTGGCGGTTATCGCGAGTGATGGCGAGCATGTGCGACTCCGGCTGGCCGGTGGGAACCTGGTAGAGGATCTGCAAGGTTTTGGGATCGATCACAGTGATTGCATTTTCGAGCTCGGTGGTTACGTAAAGCAGGTGATCCTTTGGTCCGAACTTGGGACAATGGGGTCGAACGCCTTTGCCGAAATTGACGGTGCCGACGATTTGGCGGGAGGCAAGGTCGATAACTCGAAGGAGCGAACCATCAGTGCCGGGGTGGCCTACTCCGGAGTTGCCGTAGATGGGGACGAACGCGCGTTTGCCGTCGGGCGAGGCAATGACCTCGTGGCCCGTGATACCGTCTTCCGGGACGGTAGCGATTTGCTTTCCAGTGACGGGATCGATGATGCCGAGGGTCTGGTCGCCTTTATTGGCGACGAGCAAAAGGCCATGAGCATTGTGCTCGGCGGCGGACAAAAGCAGGGCAGGGCACAAGAAGAGAAGCAAATGGATGAGATTAGTTCGGAGGCGCATAACCGAAGCATTGTCAGAAAGGGGATGGATGTCAATGGACTGCGGAATTCGGAGGAAGGGTGAATGAGCCAAGCGCGGCTGCTGAGATTGGAGTCTTTTTTTGCCTCACGCCAAGCTTCCTGGGCCGAAACGGCCCTGCTCGTGATGTCTTGAGACAGGCTTAAGCACTTGATTACCAATGTCCCGGTTTTTCTGTCTCATGGGAAGGCCGCAAAGGACCGAAGGTTCCTGACGGAAGAACAAACGAGCCGGTCTGCAGAATCGTCATTTCTTTGCGGCCTCTGCGACCTTGGCGTGAGACCAATTTCGTGGAGTAGGCAGTGATGAAGGCACGAGGACAAAATGAATGGCAGGGTTTCAGATTTGAGGACGGATCAGAAGTGGAGTCTAGATTAAGATTACGATTATGAGCAGGAGAGCGGGATGCCGGGGGCGGCGTCCTTATCGGAATGCGGAAGCCGCAAGCTTGCAGTGGTTTGGCGGGGCTTGTTAGGTTCGCGCAATGGAAGCGCAATGTCCGGTTTGGATAGGTGGTGAGTGGCAGGTGCTAAGCGAAGCGGAGCACACGCCCGTGCACAATCCATCGACGGGTGAAGTGATTGCCGAAGCGCCGGTGTGCACGACTAAGCACGTTGAGCCAGCAGTAGCAGCGGCGGAAGCGGCGTTTGGAGATTGGAGCGAGACACCGGCGGTTGAGCGGGCGCGGATTTTGTTCCGGTTCAAAGCGCTACTGGAGGATCATTTTGAGGAACTGGTTCATTGCAATACGCGAGAGCACGGCAAAACATTGATGGAGTCGCGCGGGGACGTGAAGCGGGGGATCGAGATGGTGGAGTTCGCTTGCGGGGTGCCGTCGTTGTCGACAGGCGAATCGCTGGAGAATATTGCGCGCGGGATTGATTGCGACAGCATTCGCCAGCCGCTGGGTGTCTGCGTGGGGATTACGCCGTTCAATTTTCCGTGCATGGTGCCGCTGTGGATGTATCCGGTAGCGATTGCGTGCGGCAACACGTTTGTGCTGAAGCCAAGCGAGAAGGTGCCGCTGACGGCGTTGAAAGTGGCAGGGCTACTGGAAAAGTCGGGGTTGCCCAAGGGCGTGCTGAACATCGTGCACGGCGGGAGGGAGTGTGTCGACGCGTTGCTGAAGCATCCGAAGGTCAGGGCGATTTCGTTTGTGGGCTCGACGCCGGTGGCGCGACAGATTTATGAGACCGGCACGCGGCACGGCAAACGCGTTCAGGCCAACGGTGGCGCCAAAAACTTCGTGCTCCTCATGCCGGACGCGGACGTAGAGAATTCGGTGCGCG
Organism: uncultured Verrucomicrobiota bacterium; assembly: GCA_964623885.1. Taxonomy (GTDB): domain Bacteria; phylum Verrucomicrobiota; class Verrucomicrobiia; order Limisphaerales; family UBA8199; genus CAZUVM01. The sequence continues at coordinate 17,404 of CAZUVM010000206.1, read as the reverse complement.
GTGTTATTGAAGCTGCGTTCGGTTGCGCTGGGGAACGGTGCATGGCCGGTTCGACGACGGTAGCGGTGGGAGATGCCGGTAAACAGGTCGTGCCCGCGCTAGTGGAGGCGGCGCGACGGATCAAAGTCGGCCCAACCGATCGAGAGCCACAGCCAGACATGGGGCCGGTGATCACGCGCGAGCATCGGGAGCGAGTGGCTCAGTTAATCGAGGTGGGCAGCCGGGAAGGCGCGCGCGTGGCTGCGGACGGACGCACTACGAAGTGCGAGGTGGCGCCGAACGGTTTTTTCCTCGGCGCAACGGTGCTCGATGAAGTGCAGGCAGGGATGACCGTGATGCGCGAGGAGATTTTCGGCCCGGTGCTCAATGTGATACGGACGGCAGATCTGGATGCCGCTATTGAAATTGCGAATCAGTCGCCGTACGGCAATGGCGCGTCGATTTTCACCCGCTCGGGCAAAGCAGCGCGCGAGTTCAAGCACCGAATCAAATGCGGGATGGTGGGAATCAATGTGGGTGTACCGGCCTCGATGGCGTGGTTTCCGTTTAACGGCTGGAACGAATCATTCTTCGGCGATCTGCACATGCAGGGCAAGGAAGGCGTGCAGTTTTATACCCAGCTCAAGGTGACAATGAGCCGGTGGTATGGGGAGGAAGAGGAGGATGTGTGGTACCGGGGGAAGAGTTGAGAGAATGGAGTGATGGATTGGGGACGCCGAGGACGGCCTCCTTACCGTTATAAGTGAGACGCGATTCTGTTTTCCACAGCGGCTTAGGCGCGTGGGGCGAGCTTCTTTTCGACTTTGTTCTTTTCGAGGCTTGCGTATTTGGGGAGGCCGCCATCCATGGGGACTTTGACTTCGCCTTCGATGAGCGGGCGGGCGTATTCGACAAATTTTTCGTTAGGCAAAAGACCGTCTTCGTTGATCCAATCGCGGGGGACGAAGTGTTCGACGTTAGCGATATCAGAAAGGGGTTGCAGGCCGGTGGACCATTTGACCGAGCCATTGCCCTGAGACTCACGGACGATCTTGACCATCTGCCCGCTAACGCCGGAAACGGCGGCGCGGACGGCGGCTTCGCCACAGGCAAAGGAGTTATTGGAGTCGGTGAGGCTGGCCAAATGTTCGGCAGCGCGTTGGGCGTAGCCGAGCAGGACCGTGCGCGTTTTGGTGTTGAGCTTCTCCTGGATGAGTTCTTTTATTTTCTCCGCCGCGCCGGCGAGCACGGGATGCCCGAAAGCATCCAGGCGGGTGGTATCGGCTCCGATTTCCTCGCCATGTTTGTTTTTGATGCCTTCGCCGACGACCATCACGCAGTATCGATAGGTGGCGACGATCTCTTTGGTTTTAGCGAGGACTTCGTCGACGTCGTAATGGATTTCGGGCAAGAGAATGATGTGCGGCGGATTGGCGGGGTTCCCGCGTTTGGCGAGGACCGTGCCGGCGGCAATCCAACCGGCCGAGCGGCCCATGACTTCAATGATACAGCAGGAGCCGTCGTCGGTGGCCATGCTGGCGACGTCGATGCCGACTTCCATGACGGTAGTGGCATTGTATTTGATGACCGAACCGTAACCGGGACAGCTATCGGTGTGAGGGAGATCGTTATCGATAGTTTTGGGCACGCCGATGACGCGGAGTTCGTAGCCGCGCTTCACCGCCTCTTCGTGGATTTTATGAGAGGTGTCCTGGGAATCATTGCCGCCGATGTAGAAGAAGTATCGGATATTATGGGCCTGGAAGACCTGAAACAGGCGGTCCATGTCCTGGGCGGCTTTTTCAGGCTTTTTCTTGAAATCGATCTTGTAGCGGCAGGTGCCCAGAGCGGCGGCGGGGGTGTAGCGAAGGCCCTCGATCGTTTTGACGCGCTCCTCATTGATGTCGACGAGGTCCTCGTTGAGAATTCCAAGGATGCCGTTGGCGCCGCCGTAAATCTCCTCGATGCATTCGTGCCGGCCGGCTTCCTGAATTACTCCGGCCAGGCTTGAGTTAATGACCGAAGTTGGTCCGCCCGATTGGGCGACCAGAAGATTTCCAACTAATTCTGCCATATATATCAGTCTTTAGGTTGCGTGTATTCGCGATTTTGTCACTACCGTGCCCGGTTTAGGCCCGCAAGAGAACCGCCACCTTGCCAACCCGCGGGGCGGCTGTCAAAGGCGAAAAGGGCCGGGAAAATAATCAAAGTTTAAATAGCCGGGCGGCGTTGTCGTGGAGGAGTTTGCGTTCGATGGCCTTGCTAGGAGCCAGGCGGCGTATGGCGGCAATTGTTTGCGAGCCGCTGCAGGCAGAACCGGATCCGACCGAGTCGTTGCAGTCACTGCCAAACAGAAGCTTGTCCTGATGGCGTTGAAAGAAGTCGCGGGTGAAGTCTTCGTCGCGAGTAAGCGCGTTGAGGCCGGAGCCCGCGGAAAGATCGCCGAACAGGTTGGGGTAGTCGCTCAGGTAACGGTCGGTGAGACCGCCGGGAGCTACTTTGCCTTTCGGGTACAGAATGGTTTGGTCAGTTTGGTTTTTGTCGATGTTGGCCCACCAGGTCTGCGCATGGCCGATGAAAATCGTTTTGGGATATTTCTCCAACATGCGGTAAAAACGCTCGAATCCATAATTGTACATGCCATGTTGCCAATGCATGAGCACAGGGACGTGATGATCGGCGGCCAATTGATAGATCCTTTGCATGGCATCGGAGTCGCACTCGACACCGAACTTTTGCTCTGCGATGATGATGCCTCCCAGCGCCAGGTATTTTTTAATTTCGCCGATTGCGTCATCCAAGTCTGGGACTTCGTTGGCGCCGAAGCGATAGTTTGGGCGATGGGTTTTGGCGAAACGATGACAGGCATCGTTCCCTAAGCAGAGGGCCTGGAGCCCATTGGAAAAGCCGTCGTGAGTGGATGGGCGGGTTACGGGTCGACCGGCAGGCAGCAGGATGGTTTTGGACACACCCATGGCGCGTTGATGCGCCAGCAGCGCCTCATCTGAACGTCCGGAATAGCCAACGTGCTGGTGAATATCGATGATACGCCGGGAGACGGGGGTGAGACTGGTGCAGCTCTGAGTCGCCGTTGCAACTACAAACAAGGTGGAGAGAAATTCGCGTCGCGAAAAAATGTTTTTGGATTTGGATTCTGCGAGGTGAGCCGATCGAGCCGGGGACGGTCTCATTTCGGCAGTTTGGGATCGCGTTGGAGGAATTACAAACGGAAAGCGAGCGACAACGCTTTTCCTGCCAGCGCGGCGTAGCAGCCCAAAAGCTTACAGAAAATTTCGGCAGGAACACTTAAGACAGAAATGGATGTGGGCACTTTTCTAACTTCCATGGCGGTAGAAACTGGGCGATGATGCGGTTGTGAAAATGCGAGGCTTGGTTCCGGCGTTGGGTGGGTTGGTGTGGGGCAGTGTGGCGGTTTGGAGTACCTCGGGGTTGGCGGCGGTGACCAATCCGATGCCGGCGGCCACTGCGGGCGATAAAGCTTTGCTCGAGACTTTTATGGTCGAACGCGGCTTTCGCGTTGAGCAGGTGGCATCTCAACCGATGGTATCGTCGCCGGTGGCGCTGGCGTTCGATGAGAACGGGCGCCTGTTCGTAGCCGAAATGCGTGACGCTTCCACTGGGGGGACGGGACCGCGGCTGGGAAGCGTTCGGATATTGGAAGAGCCGGATGAACAAGGGGTATTCAAAACCAGCACGGTGTTTGCGGACGGTCTGCCGCTGCCATCGGCCATTGCCTGTTACGCAGGCGGTGTATTTGTGGCGGCCTCTTCGAATGTTTTCTATCTCAAGGCGACGCATGGCGGAGGCGCGGATGTAAAAAGAATTGTGCTTACCGGTTTCGGAACTGATACAGCGCCGGCATCGCCTCGATTGCTGAACAATTTCAATTGGGGTCCGGATGATCGAATTCACAGTGCGACGGCCGGAGTGGGCGCGGTGATAACGGCGCCCGGTTGGGGTGGAGGCCAGACCTTGTTGGCGGGCTGTGATTTCTCGTTCAATCCGCGCACGCTGTCGGTCCAAACGGAAACGGGGCCAGCGGAGTCAGGGCTTACGTTTGACAACTTTGGAAGAGAGTTTGCCTGCGGCTATGCCCACCCCTTGCAACAGGCGATGTATGAACTCAGGTATCCGGCACGCAATCCGTACTATGCGCCACCGCCGTTGAGAGATGTGGCGAGCCCGGCAACGCCGATTTTCCGATTTGATCCTGCATGGTCGGAGCAAGCAAGTCGCGCTTCGGCGACGAGGAGTGGCCTACGGCCGGCACGGCTGCCGAACGGGATGGTGCCCGGCTGGCTGACCCAGGCGCGTGGGTGTGTCATTTATCGCGGGAGCACTTTTCCTAGCAGCTATTTTGGGAATGCATTCATTGCCGATCCGGAAAACCATATCATCCATCGCGCGGTTTTGGCGGAAAATGGTTTGGAAATTGCGGCCTCGCGGGCACGCGACGAAACCAACACGGAGTTTGTCATTTCCAGGGATGACTCGTTTCGGCCGGCGCAAATTGTAAACGGACCGGACGGGGCACTTTATGTAGCGGACATGGAAGCGGGCGGGGACCGTGGCAGGATTCTTCGTATTGTCCCGGAAAGGTTCAAAGTACCTCCGGCGCCGCAGTTGGGGCGAGCTAAGACGTCGGAACTGGCGCCTATTTTGGCAAACAGCAACGGCTGGCAACGCGACACGGCTGCGCGATTATTGTTCGAACAACAAGATACGAACGCCCTGCCACTATTGGCGCAAATGGCGCAGCGCGCGCGTTTACCGCTTGTGCGGGTGCAGGCTCTGCGGGCATTGGCCGAGGCAGGTGGGCTTCGTGAGGCGAATGCTCTGAACGCACTGCAGGATCCCGATCCACGCATGCGTGAGGCGGCGATTCAGGCATCGGAAAAGCTGGTTACGCAGGGAACGATTTCCAGTGCCGTTTGGGATCGGTTGCGAGGCTTGGCTGGGGATCCGGACATCCGGGTTCGATGTCAGGTGGCATTTACGGTGGGTGAAATCCACCGGCCGGACAAGCTTTCAATCCTGGCGCAGATTCTGACGCGCGACCTGCGCAATCCTTATGTGCAAAATGCGGTGCTCAGTTCCCTGGGTGACGATGCCGGCGCCATGCTGGTGTACCTTGCGGGCAACAGCACATTCCAGTTGGATCCGGCCGGCCAGAGACTTTTGCGGCAATTGGCTTTAATGACCGGACTACGAGGCCGATTAGCGGAGGTGACGGGGGCGATGAACTTCGTTGCCAATTCCAGCCTGGATTGGTCGTATCGTTATGGTCTTTTGGCGGAGATTGGCGAAGGATTGCACCGAACGCGCAGTTCTTTCGGTCTTGTTGACCCCCAAGGCGCTTTCGGGGCGCTGTACACGGCGGCGATGGGAATCGCAAGCGGCGGCGGCACCGAAGCGCTTCGGGTGAACGCCATTCGCGTAATTGCAGCGATTCCATACTCATATGCAGACGCAGGGGACTGGCTGTTATTACAATGCGCGCCTCAACCATATCGCGCGGTCCAGTCTGCAGCATTAGTTGCCCTGGGCCGCTACAATGACCCGCGGGTGCTGCCAGGACTGCTTGGGTATTGGTCGGCGATGCCACCCGAAGTGCGCAAGGAGGCGGTGAGCGCTCTGCTTTCCCGCAGTGAGCGGATTAGCCCGGTGCTGGAAGCCGTCGAGAAAGGTCAGATACCGATGACGGATGTAGGCGCGGAGGATCGGAATTTTCTTCGGACTTATCCGGCAGCCAGCCAGCGAGCCGTGCGTTTGTTTGGTCCAGTTCCGCAACGAAGACCTGAGGTGGTGCAGAAGTTCAAACCAGCGTTGGCGCTGCCAGGAGACGCGGAGCACGGACGCCAGCTCTATTTACAGCGGTGCGCGGCTTGTCATCAACCAGACATGGTTGGGGCATCACTCGGTCCAAATCTGGCCGGCGCACGGGTAGAAGGGCGCGAGAAGGTGCTGGAGGCAATTTTGCAGCCCAATGCGAATGTGGCGCCGGAGTTCGCAGCATCAGTGGTCCAGACCCGGGATGGAGAAGTTTTGATTGGGATTAAAACACTCGATAATTCAGTGACCCTCACGCTGCGTCAGGGAGGTGGTGATTCAGTTTGGCCGCACACGAATATCCAATCAGTACAAGCACAATCCTGGTCGCTGATGCCGGATGCGCTGGAGGAAGGACTTGGGCTTCAGGATATGGCGGATTTGATCGATTGGGTGATGCGCTCAGACGGAAGCGGTTAGTTAGCGGATCATCACAGCCATTCCCGAATCTTCTCCTGGTATTTGTTATAGATAAAGCCGAGCACCAGCAGGACAATACCAAGAGCCAGGAAGCTGAGTATGCGATAGAGCGTTTCGAGCTTCCAGACATCAAAGACTACAACGCGGCCCAGCGCGCAGGCCAGGATGCCAAGTCCAAGCCATCGGTACATTCGTTCGCGCAGGGCAATACCAACAGTGAAAAACACGAGCGCGAGCATCGACCAACTGGCTGTCATATAGGAGCCACCGCGGGCAAGTTCGAGTTCGTCCACCCAAAGTGACAGAAAGCGCCATAGGCTGATACCGGCAATGAAGATGATGGTGCCATGCAGCTCGGTTTGCTGGGGGTAACGGTCGGGCAGGCGTCTGGCGACTTGGCGTTGGATCAGCAGAGCGACCAGGACGAAGAGATTGGGCCAGTAAACTACGGGCGCTTCCAGAAGGGGCAGCCAGAATAGAACCAGAGCCACAGCGTTAAACGCGGCGCTGATGAGTAGCGACTCGCGGCTCCGCCATAAGCCGGACCAGAGAAAAGCCCAAAGCCCGAGTAAAGCCAGGAGCCAGATTCGCTCGCGAGCAGGGATGTATTCACAGATCCACCAGATGGACATTACGACCGCCACCCATCGATACAGTCGCGCCAATTGCAGCAGCGGATCCCGGATTTCGGACTTGGCTTGCGGTCTGGCATTGAACCACTGCACGGTCGACCAGGAAAGCAGGCACAACGCGGCGACCGGAGCCAGCGGGACATACCAGGACGGCTTGGTTTGCGAAAGTTGCCAGGCAAACTGGATACTGCTCACAATCAAAAAGATTTGGGCGCAAGCAGCGAGGAGCCAGGCGCGAGTGAGGACGCCGTAGGCGGTGAGGCCGACAGCGAGCAAACTGGTCAGCGCCAGCCACACCGGGGCTTCCACCTTGGGATTGAGCCAATAATAAATCAGGCCGACAATGGCCAGCGCGTAGAGGCCTTGCCAGGTTACGGCCAGCTCACGGGTTGCGGGCACGGATTTCTGATGTTGCCACCAGTGGCTCAGGACCAACGAGATCGCGATCAGCAGTGCCGGGTTCCACCAGGGCGCCGTTTGGTTGGTGTCGAACCAGTGAAACAACCAATAGAGTTGGGCCAGGATGACGTAGCCCTGGCCGAGCAAAGGGACCTCACGAATTCGAAGCAAATAAATGGTGAGTGTTAATGCGAGTCCCTCGGCGGCGAGCACCAGGGGAAACAGATTGTGATTCACATTGTCCCACGTGGCGACGAGCCAGGCGACCAGGGCCAGGACAACAAAGTAGGCCGGTCGGGTCCGGAGCAGGGTTTGCTCAGTATTTGCTGTTCGATGAACAATGAGCGCATTTGCCATCATTAGGGTCCCCAACCCAATGGCCAACCATGCGCCGGCGGGCTCCGCTTCGCGCATGCCGTCAATTCCCCAGGCCACCGCCATGCCGGCTGCGAGGTAGGCGCCGGTGAGCAGCACCAGATTGTTGCGCCGTTGCCCGAGCGTCAGCAGGACAACGCTTTCGGCGGCCAGAATGAGCGCGAGCTGCAAGCCGGCGAATTTTGAAATGAAACCCACCGTCACCAGCAGCAAGCCTTGCAATAGATAAGCATTTTTTGGCTGCGATTCATTTGAAAGAACGCGTGCGGCCAGAATGGATAAACCCAGCAGCACCGAACCATAAATCAGGCAGAATTTCCAAAAACCGCCCTGTTGCACCTGCATCATGGTGAGCAGGAACAGAGTGAAAAAAGCGCCATTGTTAAGCGTCAAAAACCCGGCGCGACTTTCGCCCGGCTGCACAGCAGGAGAAACGCCGGTGGATTGGCCGGCGAGCCGCCCCGACAGCAAACCTTCGCGGGAGAGGAACACTGCCGCAGTGAAGACAATCCAGTAGCTGATCAGGAAATACGTGCCGGACCACAGCCCTTCAGCCGGAGAGGCCCAATGCCAATTGGTGCCATCGAAGAAACGCCAATAACCGTAGGCGGCGTAGCTGGCGATCAAGCTGCCGAAAGAGAGCAGCACCCAGCGGTTGCGCACCAGAAACATGACGGCGGCAATCGTCAACACCAGGTTTGAATACAAAGTGAAGTAGCCCACGCGGGTAATGATTGAGGTGTAGTAAGCGAGCCCAACGGCGAACAGAGCCAGGACTTCCGATTTTTTGCGATCGGCAATCCATACCATGAACGCCGCGCACAAGAATAGAAGCAGTCCGTCGGTGACTGGGCTGTCGATGACACGCAAAGGTTCGATGTGATGGGCCGCATAGGTGGTGAAATAGAGCGCCGCCAAGCCCCCGGCAAACAGCACTTGGGCATAGTTTTTCAGACTCTCCTTCGCTGCGCGGCGCTGCCACCACCAGCCGGCACCCAATAGCAGGCCACTGGCGAGGTACAACAAGAGCACCTTGCCACCGGGGCCAAGTCGACTGATATAATTTTCGTAAGCCAAATGGCCGAAAAAGACCAACGCCGTCAGGACCATTACGATGCCGATACGGACCAACCAGAAAGTACCGACGCGCATTTCGAGCGATTCCGATCCGTTGAATGCCGGCTGGGCATGGGTACGGGTTGGGCCAGCAACTGCCGGAGCCGGAGTCGACGCCGGCACGGGTGTGTGAGGGCGTTCGAGGCGGAGCCTGACTGGTTCTGGAGCCGGCGCAGGAGCAGGTAGCGGCGCCGTCGGTATGGGTGCTTTTGCAGCAGGTGGCGACTGGGCACTATGCACAAGCTCGGCGAGAGTCCGCGCGGGGGGCAAAGTAACCGCCGGGGGCTGTGGGATGATTGGAGGAATCGGTGGCGGCGTCGCGATCGATGCTCGTTCGGCGCTGTTCGAGCTGAGCTTCTGTTCGAGGGATTGAAGTTGGATTGACATCCGGCGCAGCTCAGATTCGAGCCGCACCTGTTGTTCCTTGAGCAGGGCCAGTTGCTCTCGTTCAGTCATCATTCACGCAAGTTCGCATACCAGTCACTCAACCCGCTCGGGGCAGGCATTGAGGTCGTGCCTGCATTGGCGCTGCGAAAAGGGGCGGTCGCCGTTGCCAAGGCTAGGATCAGCAACAGGATCAGGCCAGTCCAAACGCGCGCTTGATAGCGAACTCGCGCTTGCCGATTCGTTCTCATGCCCGAAAGGCTAACTCAAGGTGGTGTTCCAGAGTGAATCGATAAAACTGCTTGTTTCATCAGCCCAAATGATGGAGCGTCGGGCACTTTCTTTCGCGCGGGCAATTTGGGATACTCGATCAATGGAACGCACTGAGGCTGAGCTGATCGCCGCGGTATTGGGGGGCGATGCGGCCAGCTTCGAGCCGTTGGTGCAGAAGTATTCGCCGCGGGTGTTTGCGACCGCCAGGCGCTATGCGCGCCGGGAGAGCGAGGTGGAAGACATCGTCCAGGAGGTGTGGCTCAAAGCATTCCAGAAGCTCAGCGGATTCAGGGGCGAGGCCCCCTTCGAGCATTGGTTGATGCGCCTGGCGGTGCGAACCTGTTATGATTTTCTGCGCAGCCATCAACGGAGCCGCGAAACCAGTTTCTCCGAGTTGAGCGAGCCGGAGAGCGATTGGCTGGAGCGTTTTGTGAGCCAACCAGGAGACGATGCGGAAAGTACGGAAGCGGCGCGGCAATTGATTCAGCGCATTCTGGAGCAACTTTCACCGGCGGGTCGGCTTATTATCACGCTCCTGGAAATTGAAGAACGTTCAGTTAAAGAAATTGCTGTTTTGACGGGATGGTCCATTCCGCTGGTGAAAGTGCGGGCTTTTCGCGCTCGGGCGGAAATGCGAAAGGTGCTGGCAAAAATGGCCAAAGAGAAGTACTTGTAACCACGAAATGACCGGTGCCGTCTAAAGAATTGCCGGCTGTATGAACCTGGACGAACTCCACAACAAGCTGATTGCCATTGCTCGAACCAACCCTCCGAGCGAACAAGTTCCATATGCCTTTGAAAAGCGTATCATGGCGCGCCTCACCGCAATACCGATGGTGGACGAGTGGGGTTTTTGGGCGAAGGGACTCTGGCGAGCGGTTGCTCCGTGCGTGGCGATCATGATGCTCTTGTGCGCCTGGTCCGCCTACTTCGCTTCGACCAGGGCGCCAGCCAGTGACTTGTCCCAGGAAATCGATAACACGGTCATGGCAGCGGTGGATCAGGAGCCGCCTGCTGACTGGGTCCGGTGAACACCTGGAAGATCATCCTGGCCACCATGGTGATCTTCGCCACCGGCGTGGTCACCGGAGGGTTGTTGGTCCAACATATCGAGGGTCGCGCTCCGCACGCGCATCGGCCAACAACACAGGCACCGCACCCGGGTCAACCTGCGTCAGCGGGGGTAATGCGTTTGGAGTTTTTGCGCCGTGCCCAACATGAGCTGGATCTCACTCCCGACCAACAGGAACGCATCGATAAAATCATTAAGGATAACCAGGACCGTACCCGGAAGCTCATCGAACCGGTTTTGCAGCGGACCCGGCAGGAGTTCATGGATGTGCTTACCCCCGAGCAGCGAACTCGGTTCCAGCAGTTGGTCAAAGAACAACAGCAACGCATACGCGAGCAACGCCGCCAGGCAGTTCAGCACGAGCATGCATTGGACACAACCAGCGGAACGACGAACGCCGCGGCCGTGACAAACGCCCCTTGATAGTCGGTTCACTTTGCGGTCCGATTGACTTCATTTGCCTAAATTATTAGGCTTACTCCTGATGACTTTGCTGCAGGATTCATTGTTGGAACTAATTCGCCGCACTTCTGCGGAAATTCCCGAGGACGTGCATCGAGCCATTCTCGGCTCCCTGGAACGCGAGAAACAGGGCACGATCGCCGCGAGCGCGATGCAGATCATCAATCAGAACATTGCCCTGGCAAAGACCAAGTCTCAACCCATCTGCCAGGACACCGGCAGCATCCTGTTTTACGTGGATTGCCCTATTGGTTTCGATCAATTGGCGTTTGAAGACGCGGCCAGGGTAGCGGTCCGGCTGGCGACAAAAAAAGGATTTCTGCGGCAGAACTCGGTGGATTCCATCAGCGGCAAGAATGATGGCACAAACGTCGGCCCGGGCGCTCCGACCTTTCATTTTCACCAGCACCGTGACCCGGATGTAAAGGTCCGATTGGTGCTCAAGGGTGGCGGTTGTGAAAACGTTGGCGCGCAATATTCTTTGCCCAACGAAAAATTGAAGGCCAACCGGGATCTGGATGGCTGCCGCAAGGCAGTGCTCGATGCCGTGCTGCAGGCGCAGGGCAAGGGTTGCGGACCAGGAATCTTAGGGGTTTGCATAGGAGGCGACCGGGCTACGGGTTACGAGTACTCGAAACAGCAATTGTTGCGCAAACTGGATGATCGGAACCCCAACCCGGAACTGGATCGATTGGAGCAGGATGTAGTAGAGACGGCCAACAAGCTCGGCATTGGGCCGATGGGCTTTGGTGGGAAGACGACACTGCTGGGGGCCAAGATTGGTGTGTTGAACCGCCTGCCGGCATCTTATTTCGTCAGTGTCAGCTATATGTGCTGGGCGTACAGGCGCCAGGGGGCTGCCTTAGCGGCCGACGGCGCCATCCAGGAGTGGCTTTATTAACCAGCTTATTGACTCATGATTACCCTCACCACACCCGTCACTGAGGCATCGGTCCGATCGCTCAAGGTAGGCGATGAGGTGGCGATCACGGGGCTTCTATTCACCGGCCGGGATGCGGTGCACAAATACCTTCACGAAGGAGGTAAGCTTCCAGAGGGCGTCGATTTCAACGGCGGACTCCTTTATCATTGCGGTCCGGTGGTGATCAAAGACGAACAGGGCCGCTGGAAGTGCGTAGCGGCCGGACCGACGACTTCCATCCGGGAAGAACCGTACCAGGGGCAGATCATCAAAGATTTCGGATTGCGCGGGGTGATTGGCAAAGGCGGGATGGGTGAGCGGACTTTGGCAGCGTGTAAAGAATACGGTTGTGTTTACCTCCATGCCATCGGGGGCGCGGCCCAAGTACTGGCTGAATGCATCAAATCGGTTCCCAACGTGCATTTCATGGACAAATTCGGAGCGCCCGAAGCAATCTGGGAATTCCAAGTGGTGAGTTTTCCTGCGGTGGTCACGATGGACGCGCATGGAAACTCGCTGCACAAGGAAGTCCTCGCCGCCAGCCAGGCAGAACTGGCGAAATTTATTTAGGAAAGGTTTGCTCGACCCAGCGGCGTATGCCTATAGTGCAGGCTGCATGGCTTTGTTTCAGTTGGGAAGAATTGCATGTGCTGTTCTGTTGTGCTGGTGTATGAGCCAGCCGGTCCATGCGGATACGCAACTAAAGGCGGACGAGATCATCGGCAAGGCGGTCGAGCGCAGCCAGAGCCCGGTAGTCAGGACAGATCGGCCATCATTTACGTACACCAAAGTCGCAGTTACTGAAGAGTTCGACGCCGCCGGAAAGGTAAAAGAGCATAAGGAAAAGGTTTACCAGGTGTCGTTTCGCGGTGGTTCGAGTTTTGCCAAGCTGTTGGAGGTAAACGGGCACGCTCCCGCCGAGGCGGATTTAAAGAAGCAGGCTGACAATGAACTAAGCCTTCATCAGATTCTCGGCGAAGGCAAAGCCACGAAGGGGGACAATCGCGAAAGCTTTTTGACTCCGCAAGTCGCGGCGCGATTCGATTTTAAATTGAGCAACGTAGATTCGCTCAATGGCCGGCGCGCTTACGTTATCGATTTTAAGCCGAAAACGCCTGCGCTACCGACCCATCGATTAGTTGACCGGCTCCTGGATCGTCTGTCGGGAAGGCTGTGGATCGATGTCGAGGAATTCGAGATCGCCCGGGCGGAGGTACAGTTGCGGTCGGAAGTTGATTTGCTGGGAGGCCTCGTAGGGTGCCTGCGTAAGTTGGCCTACACCGTAACCCGGACGCGCGTCGCCGATGGCGTTTGGTTGAACAGCTTTTCGAGCGGTGATTTCGAAGGCCGCAAGCTGCTCGATTCGATGCACATCAAGATGCACTCGGAGTCCAGCAATTTCAGGCCGCTAACCTAAGCGTTTAGTCGCGGTCCTTCCTTCTCGTCCTCGAGCGGACAACGCCTCGGCCAGCACTCGTTACGTACGCCAGTTCAACTCCACCTTTCGTCCGTGCTCTTTGTGAGTGGTATCGATGCAGCGGAGTTCGAGGTGCATTCCCTCAGCGCGCAATCGAGCATGAACCCAGCCGGAGGGTTTTCCTTCCTGGAAGACGTAGGCCACGGGCGGGAGGTTTACCAGATGCAAGCCGCTATTGTCGGTTTCTACCTTCCAGTCATGAGTATGACCGTAGATGTAGGCCTTAACTTGTTTGCGCGGCCGCAGAACCTCCAGAAATGCAAAGGTGTCCTTCAACCCCATATTGCCTCCTTCCAGGCCGGGATTGTGATGAACCAGCACGATGGCCGGTTTGGAGGGATTTGCGTCGAGTGTTCGCGAGAGCCAATCGAGCTGTTCCTGGCCCAGCAGGCCAGGGGTGGAAAGGGTCTTTTCGAGTGAATCGAGGATGAACCAGTTCACGTTCCGTGTTTGGAGCAGCGAGGTTTGCCGGTCCGACAGAGGGCGTTTAGCTGTTTGTTCCTCCCGGAAAGCTTCCCAGAACCGTTCGCGATTGTCATGGTTGCCCAGAGCCAGATGCACGGGCAGGCCCTGCTTGCGGATGGGCTTTAACAAGTCGGCAACGACCGCGTAATCGCCGGCTTCACCACTGTTATAAGCGCAATCGCCGGTAATGAATAGCCCGAGCGGACGCCTCGCCAGTGCCCGCAGCTCACGCGAAACCGCTTCGAAATGGTCGGACATATTGATGCCGCGGACCTTAAGGCTGCGATCGGCTGCCAGGTGGACATCGGAGAACAAGGCCCAGGAGTTTTCCTCGGCGCTGTTGCCCAGTACCAGCATTTCCTGCCCTAAGACCAAACCGGCGCCTGCGGCCAGTGATCGCTTTAGGAATCGTCTTCGGGAAATGGGCGGAAGATGAATTGGCATCGTAATTACCTAAAGGCATCCCGCGGTTGAGACAAGGCGAAATTGGGGCAATTGGGGCGGTGTTTTGCTTCTGGATTTTGGCGGCTTAGCGTCCTATCCTCTAGCACAGTTTGAAGCAGGAAATCCATACCTCCGCCCAAGCCGAGCTTGTCGATTCACCGAGCTGGGTTCAGCGGGTAATTATTGGGCGCAAACCGACCCACACTTTGATCCGAGCCGCGGTTTGGGCAGTTGTTTGCATCTTTGTTTTCAAGTTCTGCCTGCTGCCGATACGCGTGGAAGGCGTGAGCATGCTTCCCACCTACAAAGAGAACCAGGTGAATTTTCTCAACTGCCTGGTTTACCGCATCCACCCGCCACAGCGCGGGGATATCGTCGGGATCCGGCTAGCCGGCAAGCACGTGATGTTCTGCAAACGGATTGTCGGAATGCCGGGCGAGAGCGTCAGCTTCCACGAGGGACGGCTGTATATTAATGGCGCGGCGATGGATGAGCCGTATGTGCAGCGTCCGTGCCACTGGGAACACGAGCCGATCCAGGTTGGACCAGACGAATTTTACGTAGTGGGAGACAACCGCTCCATGGATTTTTACGACCACGAACAGGGCCGGGCTGACCGCCAGCGGATCGTTGGGAGGGTGGTCTTTTGAAAGGCTGGGCGCTGCGGATCATTCTGCTGGCAGTTTTGGTGTTGGTTGTTCTGTGGGGCTGGCATATTTGGTTTCCCGGGCCGGAGCAAATTATCCGCAAGAAACTGGCTGACATGGCCAGCCTGGCATCGGTTGCACCGAACGAGGCGCCATTGCGCAAACTTGCGGCGGCGCAGCAACTCATCGGTTATTTCACCAAGGACATTGAAGTTTCGGTCGACGTGCCGGGCCGCTCGACCTTTACGATTAGCGGTCTGGATGAATTGCGGCAAACGGCCCTCGGCGCGCGATCGACAGGCACCAGTTTTACCGTTGAATTTGTCGATGTTGGTGTCACGGTTACGCCCGATAAACAGAGCGCGGTTGTGCATTTGACCGCGAAAGCCAACGTTCCCGGTGAAGCCGTCCCGCAGGTACAGGAGTTAAAGATCGATTTTAGGAAGGTCGACAAGGACTGGCTCGTGAATCACGTGGAAACAGTCCGAACGTTGCGATAGGGCCTCTTTGGATTCTGTCTTCGGATCAGGTGCAACTCGCCTGAACGCGCAACAGGGCATGCGGTCGCTCTGCTTCAACCTCGAACACAGGCGCGATTTGGCACTTCTGCGCCACGAACAGCCGGCGCGGGCCCTTGGAGGCATAACGACGCGGACCAAAGGTAAATGCGCCACCTACGCCGCTACCCACCGGCGTTCCGTTTTTTGTCGGTTGTCCCGCGCGATCTTTTATGGCCGCAGAATGCACACGAGTTCGACGACACTATCGCCGAAAAATTCACGAACGGATCTGGGGTAAATTGCCCGTCAATGGACCAAGAGCGCTTTTGGGAATTGTAGGAGCCGACGTCAGGAGGCTTTGATCGCACTAGGGAATAACCTGCAGACGATAGAACGTGAACGGATTCAAGTTCGTGTCCGTCATGCTGGCAGTGGAATTCGTGGCGATCACGTCCGGGCTTAAGCTCAGCCATGCGGAATCCATCAAATTGGTTTTGTATTGCACGCGGTAAGTGTCGCCGATAATGGCGCTCCACGAGATCGTGATGCCATTGCCGGAGGCGTTGACCTGATTCAGAACTGGCCCGGCCAGAACGGTAATTGTGAAGGTCCTGGCATCGCTCAGATTAGGCAGGCCGCTGTCGGTTACGCGCACGGTCAAACTGTTGGTCCCGAGCTGTGATTCGGTTGGTGTCCATGCCAACAAACCGCTCGTGGCGTCGATGCTTGCGCCAAGAGGTGCTCCGGCGTCGAGGCTGAACGTGAGAGTTTGGCCTGAGTCCGGATCGGTAGCGGAATTTGTGATGTATGTAGTGAGCTGCGCATAGGCAGCCCGGTCAGAAATCGGTGCCAGCGTCGGTGGGCTGTTGCTGGCGACAACCAGCACGGTGAAACTCTGAGAGACGCTGAGGTTCGGGAAACCGTTGTCGGTGACATTTACTGAGAACGAGTTGCTGCCGAGTTGTGTCGAGTCTGGCGTCCAGGCGAAAAGGCCATTGGTTGCGTTGATAGTAGCGTTAGTCGCTGCACCCGCTCCAAGGCTGAAAATCAAGCTGTCCCCGTCAGCATCAGAAGCCATATTCGTAATGAGCAATGTCATTCCAACCGCAACCTCTGCATTGGCGATCGGAGCAAGCACTGGCGGGCTGTTGCTTTGGACCACGAGTACACTGAAGTTTTGCGTTGCACTTAAGCTTGGCAATCCGTTGTCGCTGACGACAACTTTGAAGAAGTTACTCCCGATTTGCGCCTGAGTTGGTGACCAGGTAAAAACGCCGCTGGTCGCGTTGAGGGTAGCATTGCCCGGCGCGCCGTCACCCAGACTGAAAGCTAACTGGTCGCCATCTGAATCGGTAGCAGAGTTGGTATAAATCAAGGTCATGCCTACAGCGAGCATCTGATTCGGGATCGGTGCGAGCACCGGTGGGCTATTGCTGGGCACTACCAGCACGGTGAAACTCTGAGAAGCGCTAAGGACTGGGAAGCCGTTGTCAGCCACGACTACGGTGAATGAGTTGCTGCCAAGTTGGGTTGAATCAGGCGTCCAACTGAATATGCCGTTGGTGGCATTGATAGTCGCGTTGGTAGCTGCGCCTGGTCCGAGGCTGAAAATCAAGCTGTCCCCGTCAATATCGGAAGCCGCATTAGTAACGAGCAATGTCATTCCGACTGCGAGCTCTGCATTGGCGATGGGAGCGAGCACCGGTGGGCTGTTGCTTTGGACCACGAGCACGCTGAAGCTTTGTGTAGCACTTAGAGGTGCAAAACCGTTGTCCGTGACAATAACCTGGAAAAAATTACTTCCGATCTGACCCTGAGTGGGTGACCAGATAAACACGCCGTTCGTCGCGTTGATGCTGGCGTTGCCCGGCGCACCTGAGCCCAGGCTGAATGTTAATTGATCACCGTCTGAATCGGTCGCCGAGTTGGTATAAATCAGGGTCATACCCACAGCCAGCATTTGATTTGGAATCGGCGCGAGGACCGG
>CAZUVM010000205.1:0-5194 GCA_964623885.1 uncultured Verrucomicrobiota bacterium | reverse complement strand
TGTAGGAGACGACGTCAGGAGTCTCCATCTCCTTTCAAATATGAAATCTCAAATCTCCCATTGGCTATCGGCGATTGGCTATTCCCCAATTTGCAATTTGAGATTTTCAATTTTCAATCCAGCCATCGACTACCATCTATGCCGATTACTCGATCACTGATCACTTGATTACTGATAACTGACCACTGATTACCGGCCACCGCTCACTGATTACTTGATTACTGGTTACTGATCACTGGCACGTACGCTTTCTCCGGCCTTTGCCGGATACGCTCTTTGACAATTTAATCCGCAAACCACGAAGCCAATCGCTCCGCGGCAGTGTCCCCCTCTCCTCCAATGGCCAGTCCAGCTCGGACGGAGGAGGGCCCGGGGGAGAGGAGACCGCCATTTCTCCCGGTTCCAATCTCATGGAGCCGGTCGTGGTGACGATGCCGCGAGCGAATCCAGCATTGTCTGCCGCAGGGCAGTGAAACGGGATTCCCAATCGGCGGCGGCCTGGCGTTGGGTTGCGCACAAGTCGGCGAGTTCCCGTTCCAGTTTTCCAATCCGGGCGTCTCGTTGCCGCAACTGGTCCTGTTGCTCTTTAACAGCCTCGACCAACACGGGGATCACTTTGCTGTAGGCCACCGAGCGCACGCCGGCGGCATTCACGCTGACGGCTTCAGGCAATACGGGCTCGATTTCCTGGGCGATAAATCCGAGCTGGCGGCCGGGCTCGAAGTTCATTGCCGGAAAATCCGCCGTGCGCCAATCATAGCGGACCCCGCGCAGACGCTCGACCAACTCCAGGGCATGGTCAATCTGGGCGACGTTGGTCTTGAAGCGGGCGTCGGAAAGGCTGGTGTAAGCGCCGACGCCGGCGACGGTGCCGTTGACTTGCAGTTTGTAGTTCGGGTAAGTCGAACCGGTGCCAATGCCGACATTACCCGTGACGGTATCGAACGTCAGACCCCAACCGGAACCGCCGCGCGGATCATTGCCGAAAAAGCCGATCCGCGTACCGTCCATAACGCCTACCCAACCAATATCCGCCGTGCCGCCCAAGGGAGGGAAGGCCGTATTGAAAACAATCGCCGCGTTCGTGCCGGCGCCGTCGCGCGTCCGGATGCGGCCGCCGACATCCAACGGCTCGCCCGGGTTGTTGACACCGATGCCCACTCCCCCAAAGGCTCGAATCAGGAATTGATTGGCTCCGCTGGAACCAAAACCTGCAGTACTGGAAGCATCGGCCCAAACGAAGCATCCATCGTGCAGCGCCTGGGCTTTCTGTCCGGCGGCGAAACCATACCTTCCGCTGACGATGTTCGAGTAGCCGCCAGGAATTGTGGCGTACACGTTAGTAACGACGTTGCCGAGCCCACCGCCAATGGTCGAATAATCGGTGCTGACGCTATTCCATACGCCTCCGCCAATGACGTCACCAAAGTCGTTGGCCGTATTAGCCGAGCCGCTTCCGATAAAACTATGGCCTCCGTAAGCCACGTTTTCGAGCCCGCCCGCAATGACAGAGAGGAGGCCGATGGCGAGATTACCCTGGCCCCCACCGACGACTGAGTAGATGCCTGCGGCCTCGTTGTCCAATCCACCACTCACGGTACTGGCGTAATTGGAACTGATATTGAGACTGCCGCCCCCAACGGTCGCGTACGGGCCAGTACTCTGATTGTCCAACCCTCCGCCGACCGACGCAAACGTATTGCCCACGGTGTTATTGACGTTGGCGCTGGTGTTGAAAGCGAACTGCGCGTAAGGCGACCCACTCAGTGCCTGGCGCGGGCCCAAAGTAGTAAACGCGCCCACGAGGTTGGTCCGCACCGCGATCTCCAGCCAGAGCGCGGCGCCGGTAAACACGTTCGTGCCGAAATCGATCGTGCTGGTGAACAAGCCGTTGGCAACGCTCGCGGCCGTGTTCGTGACCGGCCCGGCAATGATAACGCCGGGGTTGTTCGTAGAATCAAACACCGTGAAGCGAAGGTCATACGAACCAGTCACCCCAACTCCGCCCAGGTTCAAACGCCCCTGGTAAGTAAACGCCGTGAGTTGAGCCGACATCGGACACGCATGGAATAAAGAGAAGGCGGCTAAAAGGATAGCAGGTCGTTTCATACTCGTTTTGCTCCATTGGACTCAGGCACCAGACCAGTCCCGTATTGGGAGGCTGGCTTATACTGCGCAGATGCTAATCTAATTGAGAGTGGACGGCAAAGGGTAACGCGCCACTTCGATGCGGAAGAAGAACAAGGCCATTAAAACGGTTGAGACACCCCGGTTCGTAGTGTGTACAGCGCGCTGAGGCCGGAACGAACGAAGGGGGAATGCGGTTGGCGAGGCGCCAACCGCTGCGCCCGAGGCGGGCGCGGTCCCTTCTATTGAATCATTCCGCTGAGCGAGCGGGGCACGTTGAGAACTCGAAATCTTGTGCTAGGTTGAGTGGGAGTTATTTCCATGGCCGGTTCCGAAACTGAAAATTCAAATCAAAAAAGCCACGCTAACATTCTCGTCGTCGAGGATCGCGAGGAAGATGTTTTCTTTTTCCGTCGAGCGTTCAAATCCGTCGACCCTCGGGTGTGCATAACGGACGTTCGCGATGGTGATGACGCCATAAAGTATCTTTCCCGCCAGGCGCCTTACGATGATGATGCGCGTTACCCGGTGCCCGATGTGGTCGTGCTCGACTTGAAAATGCCGAGGAAGGACGGTTTTGAGGTTCTGCAATGGTTGCGAGACCAGAACCTGCTGAGGCCGCCACCCGTCGTGGTTTTGACCTCTTCCAATCGAGATGAGGACAAGAAACGAGCAAAAGAGCTGGGAGCGGGCAATTATTATACCAAGCCGGTCGACTTCACAAAACTCGTTGGCGTAGCCAAAGACATCAACCGCAGATGGATCACCCGCCGGCGGCATCTTGGATTGCTCATCGTGGAGGATTACGAAAATGACCGGGTCCTCCTGAAGCGCGCATTCGAAAAGCTAAACGTCGGCTACCACATTCATCCATTACACAGCGGCAGCGAAGCGGTAGCTTTTATCAAAGGAGAAGGCGCTTATGCCGATCGAAAGGCGTACCCGTTTCCGACCTTTATCCTCACCGACCTCAAAATGCCCGGAGGCGATGGCTTTGATCTCTTGTATTACCTGAAGCAACACCCGGAGATCCTCATCGTGCCGGTGGTGATGCTGTCTGGCTCCGACGACCCGTCCGACGTGCGGCAAGCGTACTTGCTGGGGGCCAGCTCTTTCATTGTGAAGCCTCAAGGACTTTCCGAGCTCGAGGGAATCGTGCAAAAACTGCATTATTACTGGTCGGAATGCGAGCTGCCACTCGTGGACAAATCGGGTCATTCGGTAGGGGGTGAGTCGACGGGAAAGTTAGGCGAACGGTTCGCCAAGCTGAAAGGACTGCCCTGATTTGCGTAGCGGGTTCAGACAACTTACGCCCTTTGAATAATGTATCGGTCGTTGCTGGGCAGCACCGCGTTGAAGTTCCGATTTCGACCGGCAATCGGTTCTTTCGGCTGACCAAGGTAAATTAAACATGTTTCGGCCGTTCCTTCGGAACTAAAACCCTCCTCTCCGAGGAGAGCGCAAGCAATTATATAAACGGATTTCATATGCGTGTGTCAGTCGTAACTACAGTTAGAACTGCTCGGTTCAATCTCATGGAACAGTGGTCAGTGGACGATGGAATCGTCAGGGGTAGTGCCGTCGAGTTTGAAGCAGTAAGGCCATTGGCCCGGCCCGGATCCTGTTCACGATGATTTCGGAGCGAACACCCGGAACCCCAACGGCGCGTGGTCCTATAATCAAAAGGATGCGCCGATCTCCGTTTTCCAAACCTTTTGGTGGGGCTAGGCCGGCTGGGCTATCTCTGGCTGGGCGATGGCTGCATTATCAAAGGATGTTACTTCGAAGGATTGACCGACCCTTACGGAAACCCGATCGGGCCAGCCTTTGATTGGCAACCAGGTGATGTCATGATGCACGCTCTGTCTGTGCCTTACGGGGGTGATACTACTTTCCTCAACGTGCGCTGGACGAGCCCTGGCGACGGCATGATCGACATCAGCGGAACCGCCTGGGACGGGCAGATTTTCTCAGACCGGGATGTGGCGTGGGCGCTGATTGTCGGGGGCAAGACTATCGCGGCGCGTCACTCGGTCATCGGCGTTCATCGGGATGACGCGGGCGCTCAGTTTGAGTGCAATCTCTTGGCGGGCAATTCGCTGAAGCACCTGCGCGTGGCTGCCGGCGAGGTGGTTGAATTCCGCGTAGCGGCCGACACCTATTACGGTCATTTCGTCGGCATTAATGAACAGATTACATTTTATCAGCGCGAACGGGGAACCGACCCGCATACAAGCCAATAACTGCAGCAATCCAACCGCAGGGTTGCCCTCAGCGGCGACTTAGCAGCGCCGCAGTCTCCTGCCTCAATCAGGCCTGCGTTTGAACAGAATGCCGGTGAGCCGGCCGCCGCCCAAAGTCATTCCGGAAACTTTGCCCGATGCGTCGCGCTCGAACTCTACCTGTGCCATAAACGATTCCCGGGTTGCGAAGTGGTCTTGCGCCGTGGGCAACAGTTCGATGTTGCCATGCCGGATATGTTCGGCGGTTAATTTTCCATCCTTCAGCTTAACGGTATACTGCGTTTCAAGCTCGTCGCTCCAATAAACGCCTTGGAAGGCTGCCAAGTCCTTTGGTTCCCACGCGGCGCTGGCAATCCGTTCCCCGTTGATGGTGCTGCCGCCCTGGTGCGAGAATTTTAGCCGCATGGTTCCATCCTTTTGAGCGGAGAATTCGAGCTCGCCCGGCGGCATCTCAAGGAGGAACCTGTTAGTGGCAAGCGGGTGAAGTTCCGTAGCGCCTTGTCCGGGCACTTCGGCTATGAACCGGCCTTCCTTCTCAAAGAAGTTCGCCGTCACGCCCGCATCGAGTTTATAGGCTCCGGCAAACTGCTTGAGGCTCCGGGGATCCAGCTTGATATAATTGCGAGTTGTTTGAACGGCTGCCGGTGCCGGCGCCGGCTTTGTCTCGGAAGCCAGCTTGTCCTCCAGCACGGCGTCCGCCACCTTAAACGCAGCCCCGCTGCAATCAAAGCTGGCGAAGCCAGTAAGCACCGCGACGCCCAATTCCTGGTCCGGAAACCAGAGCACGAAGCTGCGATACCCGGCATCGCCGCCGGCGTGAGAAA
>CAZUVM010000204.1:0-9613 GCA_964623885.1 uncultured Verrucomicrobiota bacterium | reverse complement strand
TAAAAGGAAGTGAACAGCCCCGCAAGCTCAAACAGGTAATTGCAGAGGAAGTTCGGGCGGTATTCCTCCTCCACGCCTTCGAGCACCAATCCGAAGTTGAGCAACTGCTTGGCTAGCGCAAGTTCCTGCGGAGCGTCCAGTCGGATCTTCGCTATCCCAGGCGATTGGCTTCCTGGTAGCGTATCCTGCTTCCGGAAGATACTTTGAATTCGGGCGTAAGCGTATTGCAAGTAAGGCGCCGTATTGCCGTGGAGAGCCAGCATCTTGTCCCAGCTAAAAACGTAGTCGCTTTGGCGATTAGGCAGCAGGTCGGCATACTTTACTGCTCCAATCCCTACCACTCTGGAGATCTGGCGTCGGGCCGCCTCATCCAAGTCGGGGCATTTCTCCGTTACCACCTTTAACGCGCGTTCTTCGGCCTCGTCCAGGAGTTCCGAAAGGCGAACCGTCTCCCCGGAACGCGTTTTGAAGGGCTTGCCATCTTCACCCAGGATAGAGCCGAACCAAACATGCGCCAGCCGAACCTTCGCCTCCGGATGCCAGCGCCGGAAAGAGGCGAATAATTGACGGAAATGCAGCTGTTGGCGTCCGTCCGTCACATAGATGATCTCATCGGCGTGCCAGCTATCGAGCCGATGAGCCAGCGTGGCAAGGTCGGTTGTGGCGTAGTTAAATCCGCCATCCTGCTTTTGGATGATAAACGGATTGGGCACCCATTCTCCTTCTTTTTGAATCAAGAAAGGGTCCTCCTTCGGTGGGACTGAACCGTTTGATAGAATAGCCTTGGCACCGCGGCTCTCGGTCGCGATACCCTTGGCCAAAAGCTCAGAAACCACCCCGGGCAGCCGCGGATTGTAAAAACTCTCGCCGAGCGTGAAATCGAACTTCCCTCCCAGTCGCTCGTAAATAGCATCGAATTTGGCCTGCGAAAGTCGGCGCATTTCCTGCCAGATTGCAAGATTCTCCGGGTCTCCGGCTTGGAGTTTTACAAGCTCGCTGCGCGCCCGATCGAGCGTTGCGGCATCGAACCCCGGCTTTTCGGGATCGCACCGGCTGCTGATAAGCTTGTAGAGCCTCTCGAGTTCCGCCAGCGGGTCGGTTTTGAGTTTTTCCTGGCTCAAGGCGGTCTTCCAGCCCACCAGCAACATCCCGAACTGGGTGCCCCAATCGCCCAGGTGGTTGTCGGTGATGACCCGATGCCCTAACTGCCGCAGCGTCCGAGCCAGGCTGTCGCCGAGAATCGTCGAACGGATATGTCCGACATGCATCGATTTGGCGATATTCGGCGAGCTGTAATCGATTACAATCGTGCGCGGCTGATCGATTCTTTCGAAAAACAAGCCTTCGCCGCGAGCGGCAGATTCGAGCGCTTTCTCAACAGCCGCAGGTTTAAGCCGGAAATTGAGGAACCCAGCACCGGCTATGTCGACCTGCTCACAAATATCGCGAACATCCAGTTTGGCTAAAACATCAGCCGCTAATTGGCGCGGGTTCATTCGCCGCGCCTTGGCCAGGCTCATCAGGGCATTGGTCTGGTAATCCCCGAACTTCGGGTCTGGACAGGGGCGCACCAGCACAGAACCAGCTTCTGCATCCGGCAGCACTATTTTGACCGCGCTTTGCAGGCGCTTTTGAATCAAATGATAAGGGAGCACAAACTGCTAAGTTGCAAATAAGTTATGCGAGTAAGCCGGTTCATTTAAACCGTCCAGGCGGCAGAAAGCGACTTTCTAGGTGAGCCAAATCTCCGGTCAAAGTCTCCTATTTAAGCCAATCCAGTATTTAACCCATTTAGCCCTGAGTTCAAGCGGGTTACTTTTTCCCCTGATCCTTGATAATTTGCAGCATCGTGGCAGCATCGGGAGCTTGTTCAAGGGCCTGCCGGAACTCGGCTTTGTGTAACAGCTTGGCGATGTTCGCCAAGGTATGAAGATGCTTTTGAAATTGCCCCTGCGGCACGAGAAAGAGCATCACCAGATTAACCGGTTGGTTGTCCAGGGCATCGAAATTCACGCCTTTGGTTGAGCGGCCTAATGCCCCCACTACTTCGTAAATCAGATCTGTCGAGGCGTGGGGGATACCAATGCCGAACCCAATCCCGGTGCTCATCGAAGATTCCCGCTTCTTCACCACTGCCGCGATCGCATCGTGATGTTCCGGTTTGATTTTGCCCGTGGCGACAAGGTTATTGATTAACTCATCAATAGCCTCCCAGCGGTTGGTCGCCCGCAAGTCGGTAATGATCTGCTCTTTGCTGAGAATATCGCCTAAATCCATACCGTCGGAATCATTCCGCGTCGGCCATTTCGCCTGAACCGTTGGGGCATATCAAGCGCAATCTGGCATTGACTTTCCTACAAGTATCCCGCCAATCGTTGCACCGTATGAGCGGTTGAATTTCCCCACCAACTGAACGCATCCCTCACCCCGACCGTGCCGGTCAATAGTGGAATTCCAACTAACAGCACAACTATATTGCCAATAAAGATGACTACTCCGGAAAACAAGTACCCCTGCTCCGTAATGTCGCTCTGTTCCGTTTTCAGGATGTGACAGGTCAGCGTTATGTGAAATGCGTATGCGGCTCCTAACATTAAATGGAACCATACAGCATAGCGGTGCCAATGCCACACGAGGTCTCCTGCGGCAAACGTCCCGACCACGAGCATAGCGTATAACGGGAAGAAATACGGCGCCAGGGCGATGGCAAAATTGCTTTTCGTAACGATAACGTGTCCTCCGTTGCATGAGACTTTGAATCCTTTAACCCTGCCGCCCAGCAGCCAAGTCCATAGCGCATGCGTCAGTTCATGGCCGACAACATAAACCCACAGCGGTTTTGGCAGCAGAAGGTAAATCGCCAGCCAGCAACCGGCCCCGGCTACCATGGCAACCCAGACCGTATCCGCCTTTCCACTGGCCGCCAACACGCGCCATAGCGCTTCCGCCGCCCCAATGCAGACCGGCAGTAGGATAAGCGCAATAATCGTTTTGAACCATTTCAGCACGCGGGCAGGTTAATCCTCAAACTGAAAACACCAAGCAGCAAGAAGTCCAATTCTGGTGGTTGACGCCTGCCCGGTAAGCGAACTGAAGGGATCCCAGCCTAAAAGCCGGCTATTGCGGAGCCACTTTGACGCTGCCTGAGTTGGCATCGTAAACAAGTTTCATCCCGTAGGGAGTATCCGGGATTTTGGGAATGTATCTCTTTTCAACTAACTCGTTCAGGTCGCGCGGGTTGCGTCCCTGGTCCACGTTGAACATCTGAATGGCTTTGTCCAACGAAGTCGTATCAACAGTCTTGACCGCTGACTGCTGACTTTTGCCCAGCGCCTTAAGGTAATCCCCGGGCGCATCTAAAGGATTGCCGCTGCTGGCGCTGTTAGTTGAAGCGGCGGTTTGGTGAGAGTTGTCTCCGCCACAGCCCGTCAAAACGATGAGGCTGGCAAACGCAACCAGAGAAAGAAGCGTTTTCATTGCCTCATACTAGCAGGAATCGGGTAAAAATAAAAGCGCCGGGCATAAAACCCATGCCCGGCGTGAATGACATTCCCAAAGGGTTTGGAAGGATGTCCTACTTGGCCGGCGCGTTCGTGCTAGGCGCGGCCGGGGCGTTCGTCGAAGGTGCCGTGGATTGGTCCGACCCAGATTGGTTGCAACCGGTCAGCAGCACGCTCGCAGCGAGGCCCATAAGTACGATAAGGGTAATTAGCCTTTTCATAGTGGCGGTAACCTTGACCAAAACGGTTAAAAGGACAAGCAAAAAGTTGATTTTGCTTTACTGGGGTCTTGTAGGGGGGTGTCGCAGCTCTCCAACCATGGGCAGCGACCTGGCCAATTCGCGTGCCTGCTGGATCAGCTCCAAATCCGTCGACAGGTTCCCGAAACGAAAATGCGGCATGCCGCTCTGATCATGGCCCAGCAGCTCGCCGGGCCCCCTCAGTTTTAAATCTTCCTCCGCGATTTTAAAACCATCGGTGGTCTTTTCCAGCACGCGCAATCGCTGCTGGGCTGCCACGCTCTTGGCTCCGGTGACAAGGATGAAATGCGAGTTGTGAGTTCCACGCCCGATCCGGCCCCGGAGTTGATGCAGTTGCGCCAACCCAAACTGCTCTGCGTTCTCAATCAGCATGACCGTCGCATTCGGAACGTCCACGCCGACCTCGATCAGCGCTGTCGCCAGCACCACCTGCACTTCGTTGGCCCGAAAAGCCGACATGACCGCTTCTTTGTCGCGGGCCGGCAGCCTGCCGTGTACCAAACCGACCCGAAAAGGCGTTAGTTCCTGTTGAAGAGCAGTGAATTCCTTCGTCACCGCCTTTACATCCGGAGCCTCCTCTTCAACCCGCGGATAAACAACATAGGCTTGCTGCCCGGCACGCAATTGGCTCCGAACGAAATCCCAAACCCGTGGTAGTTTATCTGCTGTGCGAACAAAGGTCTGGATGGCGCCTCGGCCGGGAGGCAATTCCGTGATCGTCGATACATCCAACTCCCCGTACAATGTCAGGCCCAAAGTGCGCGGGATCGGTGTCGCGGTCATCACCAGCAGGTGCGGGTAGTTGCCTTTTCGAACCAATTCCTCGCGTTGGACGACGCCGAATTTATGCTGCTCATCAATAATGACCAAGCCGAGGTTTGACACGGTGAAGCCCGAGTGAAGGAGCGCATGCGTCCCGATGACCAATGCCGACGGCGGCGACTTGCGCGCTGTTCCTCGATCACCATTCAGCGTTTTGCGGCTGCCCGTCTGGAGCTCAACGCGAACCCCTAGCGGGACAAACCAATTCGAAAAGTTCCTAAAATGCTGGCCGGCGAGGATCTCGGTCGGCGCCATTAAGATCACCGTATAACCGCTTTCCAGCGCCATGAGCGCGGAGCACGCCGCGACGACAGTTTTGCCACAACCGACATCACCTTGAAGCAAGCGGCGCATGGGATGTTGGCCCGACATGTCGCCGCGAATCTCCCGCAGGACTTTGGTCTGCGCTTCCGTCAGTTTGAACCCGAGCTTGGCGAGGAATGGCCTTATGAAATGATTGTCTCCCCCGGCCGAAAGGGCATTCGCTTTCGCCTCGAATTTCCTCCGGCGCTGCTGGAGCTGCAGTTGGAGTTGCAGGAATTCGTCAAACGCCAAACGCCTCCTGGCTGCTTCGGTCTGCTCGATCTCTTCCGGAAAATGCACCACGCGCACCGCTTCGGCGCGGGGAAGCAGGGATTCCGTTCCTCGCCGCAGGTCAGCACTTATCGCGTCCAGCGGCTCAGTGATTTTTCTCCCGAATGCTTGCAGCGTGCGCCATATTAGCGCTCTAAGCCAGCGCTGAGGCAGGCCCTCGGTCAAGGGATAGATAGGCGTAATTCGGCTGAGGTGTATGGAACTCTCTTCGCCGCCTTCCAACACTTCGGTTTCCGCGTGATCGATTGTTTTTGGTTTCTCCGACACGGGGCGGCCATAAACCAGTACTTCGTCCCCAACGCGGAAATACCTTTCCATGTAAGGCAGGTTCCACCACCGGCAGTGCAGTCTGCCCGTCCCGTCTTGGAGAATGATTTCGAATATCGACTTGGCGTGGTTTCGATACCATTTCGTCCCCATCGTTACCACTTTGCCGTGAGTGATAGCCGGTTCGCCTTTTTGAAGAGCAGAAATTGTCTGCAGGTTGCGCCGGTCTTCATATCGCCGCGGCCGGTGCAACAACAAATCCTCTATCGTATGAATCTCCAAGCGGGCCAATTGCGATGCCCGCTCAGGCCCTACACCAAACAGCGCCGTTACTGGCGCGGACAGAGCCGTTCCTTCTGATTCGCCCGTCATCAGCTGCAAAGTATCGGTACATGCCGCAAAAGAACATAAGCAATGCGCGCGCTAAAGCGTTGGCCCTAACTGCCACGGTGCAAACTCTTCGTCGCCCATTCCCGCCAGTTCGCTCTTGGTCTTTTCACCACTGGCCACAGCGACGATCTTCTCGAAGATCTTCCTGCCGACCTCCCCCACGGATTCCGTCCCGTCCAGGATCGTTCCCGCGTTGATATCCATGTCATCGGTCATCCAGCGATACAGCGGTGTATTCGTTGCCACTTTGATGCACGGCGCCGGCTTGCAGCCATACACACTGCCACGACCAGTAGTAAAAACACCGATATTGCAGCCCCCGGCAATCAGTCCGGTCATGCTGACAGGATCGTAACCCGGCGTGTCCATGAAACAGAACCCGGGTCCGCGGACTGTTTCGGCGTAGCGATAAACGGCTGCCAAGGGCGACTGCCCGCCCTTTGCCACAGCTCCCAGACTCTTTTCATAAATGGTGGTGAGCCCGCCTTCCTTGTTCCCGTAGGACGGGTTGTTGTCGATCGAACAGCGGTGCTGGCGCACGTGATCTTCCCACCAATGAATTAGCTCGATCAGTTGCTCGCCAACCTGGCGGGAAACTGCTCGCCGGGTCAGCAAATGCTCAGCACCATATATCTCCGGAGTTTCAGCCAACACGGATGTCCCGCCATAGCGCACGAGCTCATCTGAAGCGACTCCCAAGGCCGGATTCGCGGTGATGCCGCTATTCCCGTCAGACCCGCCGCAATTCTCCGCCAGAATCAATTTGCTGAGTGGTTGGCGCGTACGGCGCAGCGCATTGGTCTCAGGCAACAGCTTGACCACCGCAGCCGTCGCCGATTCCACAGTCTTGGTCACGCCTCCGGAACTCTGGATATTCAGAAACGTCGGCGCCGCTTCACCGAGACGAACCTCTTCCAGTTTGAAAGCGCGGCGGATCGCCTCGACCTGGTTGACCTCGCACCCGAGGCCGATCATTACGTAACCTGAGATATTTGGATGGCGCGCAATCCCGGCCAATACACGCTGCAACACCTGCTGTGGTTCCCCTGGATCCATCGCGCACCCTGCTTTGTGCGTGAAGGCAATGACACCGTCGACATTGGGATAATCACGGCGGAACGCCTCAGTGCGAAACCGGTCGCGCACGTATTGCGAGACCGAAGCCGAACAATTCACGCTTGAAATCACTGCCAGGTAGTTCCTTGTCCCCACGCGCCCGCCGGGTCGGGCGTAACCTTCGAAAAAGCGCATCCGGTCGGTTGAATAATAATCAATTGGCCGTGCATCCGCGCAAAATTGATAATCCCGTCCGAAATCTTTTAGGGCCACGTTATGAGTATGAACGAGATCGCCAGCTCGGATGTTGCCGCGCGCAAAACCAATGACCTGGCCATATTTTCTGACGGGTTCGCCATCGGGAATATCGACCAGGGCAATCTTGTGGCCGGCCCCAATGTTTTGGCCAGCGCGCAATTCTATCGAACCGTTTCGCAATTCGTCTCCGGCGCGCACCGGCTTTTTCAACACGGCAACGCTGTCGACCTCGTGAAGTTTCAGTGCGACATCTTCAAAGTTCCTGGCGCTCATAGTCAGTTGTGTTCACCAGCTAAACTGATTTTGAAAGGTTCAAGATCCAACCGGTTGCTTTCGTTGTGATAGCCTATACCCGATCGCCGGTCGGAAACAGAGGCGTTGAGCCGGGCTCGGGCTGATCGCCAAGGTGACCGCCCCGTCCGCTACGACGAACCCGGTTTGCGCTATACTGGCCACAATTCGATAGGATTCCGAATGACCATTGTTCCGACGCAACTCGGCATATACCGGGGGCAGCATCCAGCAGGTTCGGGCTAAACGTCCAATAAAACTTTCGTCCATGCGGATTTCGCACCATTGCCCACCTGATACCT
The DNA here is from genome assembly GCA_964623885.1 of uncultured Verrucomicrobiota bacterium. GTDB lineage: Bacteria > Verrucomicrobiota > Verrucomicrobiia > Limisphaerales > UBA8199 > CAZUVM01. The sequence continues at coordinate 1,873 of CAZUVM010000204.1, read as the reverse complement.
TGATGCCGGTACCGGCATTTGCTTCGCCCGAATCGACCAACACCATCTCGCCGCCGGCTGGTTTTACGCGGCGCAACAGCCGAAAGCCTTTTTCCGAGAGCGTCGCCTCATAGCATTCCGCCAGGACGAGTCCCGTCAACGAATTGTCCAAATTCGGCAGCCGGTGGTCGATCGTATAATCCTGCGTGATCACAAATTCCGGAGCGCGAACTGAGCGATAGAACGCCGCATTGAGTCGGGCTAGATAAGGCGTGCCGGCGGCGTAGGGCTGAAAGACCGGTGCCGGGTGATAGTTGAATCCATTGAGCAAGGCAATTGCCTGTTCCGCTCCCGCTACATCAATAGTGGCCGAACCAATGGCGGCTCGGATCTGGGGTAAATCAAATTGCTGCGCTTGCCGAGCCCACAACCGATCGCGCTGGGGCAGGCGCACCAGGAAGCGGGCGTTCTCAAAGGCCCGGTAGATTGGGATCGGCAATCGGACAAGCACACTGCTGCCCAGGCAAAGCCCCAGCAGGAACATGCCCGCCCACCGATTCAGTGCCAGACCGAACAGCACTGGCAGTAGCGCTCCGGCGCATAGAATATAATCAAAAAATGTTCGGGTATGATACTCGTCGCCTCTCGTGAACGATTGTTTCCAAGCCAAGCAACAACCAATAATCAATAACAATACTGTCGGCGCGTAGAGCCGGGATTTTTTGATTGCCAGAACCAGGCCGCCGGCTACCACAAACAGCGCCAGCAACCCGCTCACCAACTGGTTAGGTTCCGGCCAAAGCCCCATTGCTTCTTGATAGGATTTGGCCATCTCACTCTGCCCGTGCAGCCACAGGCTGAGGTTGACGAAGCGTTGTCCACCCAGGACTGCCCAGCCAAAACAGAACGCGGCCACGAACAGGATCGCGGACGTCAGCGCCGTCCGAGTTTGGCCCCGCCAAAGCGAACTTCCCACCACGATTGCGAGAAACAGAATACCGTAAACGAGAAAAGTCGCCTTAATCAGTGTAAATAGGCCAACCATAAAAACTCCGATCAAAGCTAGAATCGAGGATAGGGCGGCGGTTTGTTGCCCGCCGGAACGCTCTGCGCACAACAAAGCTCCGAGAATGGTGATGAACAGCAAGTAAAACGAATCACCGTCCAAAGCGGGCAGCCATAGCGCCGCTCCCAGAAAGGCGAGAAGAGGGAGTCTGTTGTTTAGTTGATTTTCAGCGGGGCGTCGCACCAATTGCCATACCAGAGCCACATAAATGAACCGTGAGATCGCCTGGAATAATAGTACTTTCAGCCACGTGCCGGGGAAGAAGCAGTTTTGCATTAAGTAGCCCAGCGGACCGTACGTGAAGACGATGTCCACACCATGTTGCAGATCCTTCGCCGCCGCAAAGTTCAGGACGGCTTCCCAGGAAGGTTCCAGCGTCGGTGTCGGCAGACGACTCGGCAGGACCATTAGCCAGAACCAGGCTGCGGCGAATCCCCAACGGCGCAGCAAAGTGCCGCCCGAAACTGAACCAGAGTGGTTGGTGGCGCCAATCACGCGGCGAGCATAATCGCGAAGCCGGAAATGCGGAATACCAAACGAAGGGTGGGCGTCCCAGGCAGCTTCTGGGCCAACGCCAAGAGCAACTGTGAGTTCTTCTCCCTCAAAATCCCATCACCCTAACCTTCCCCACTGGGGAAGGTTATTTTCGCGACGTTCCCAATCGGTTGGGACCGCAAGGGCGCGCGGCGCGCTCAGCTCGGGTTCGGGGCCGCGCTGGCCGGCTGAATGTCTTCCATCTTTGCGCTCTGCTGCAGAAGGTCGATCACTTTCTCGTTCATGATTTGATCGAAGATCTCGATCAAGCCGTTTCGCTTTTGCAGGTCTTTG
>CAZUVM010000203.1:0-10336 GCA_964623885.1 uncultured Verrucomicrobiota bacterium | reverse complement strand
AAACGGTCAGTATGAGGATCTGTATCGAAGGGCAGAGCTCCTTGAGCCGTCGCGTACAATCGACGCCCGACATGCGCGGCAAATGGATGTCCATCAGCACGACATCCGGCAGCAAGCGCGGGATTTTCTGCAGCGCCTCTTCGGAGGTGCTGCAGGTGCAGACGCACCGATACCCTGGAGCCTCATCCAGATAATGGGCCAGGGTGGCCCGGAAATCGGCATCGTCTTCGACAATGGCTACGGATGTTAACACGTTACCCGTTTGCGACAGCGCGGAGGGTGGCGGTCCGCGGTGCAAATTCATCGGCGAAGCTTAGCAGCGGTGGCGGTGCTTGGCATCGTCCAAATGGATGAGAGAATTACCCAGGGAAATGCAAAGAGGCCTATTCGATCAAAAAAACTGCCGAACGCCTTTCCGTAAGCGTCAATACCGCACCCTCTAGAATCATCCATTTGGATGATATGATTCCAGCCCTTCTCTTATTCAAACTGCCCCCACAGTCGGCAACTTGTGACAACAATCAATTTGGAAAAGTAACTTTTGCGACGCCGGGACCCTCTAGCCAGGCGTTGTGTAGTTGTTCTTTCCTTGCGAATCGTCTTTCGACAGAACACAATGCTGCGCATCAAATCTCCGCGTTGAATGTCAGGAAAAGCAATAAGCAGCTATCACCTCGCACGATTCCGGCGCGGGATCTGCGTGTTTTCTGAGCTTTCATTGCCGTATCGAAACCTATAATCAACCTAACCGATTCGTAGCGACCCTCGCACTTCCTAAAAAACCTCAACTCCTCAACCTGAATGAAAAAAACATATCTCCTGAAACTCGTACCGGCGACTCTATTGTCGCTAGCGCTCGTGGGAGCAAGCATCTCACAGGCAGGGTACTCACCTATTCCCATAACAACCGGCAGCTATAATCAAGATCTAATTGTCGAATCGAACACGACGCCAAGGCTGGATGTCGTCACCACGGCCACGGTGGATCAAGGAACGAATAATGGCGCCAATACCTGGTTCGAACAGGGTTTCGACCCGGCGAATGGCGGCAACGGCTTGCCGCCAGCGAATACCGTCTTCACGGCACAAGATAATGCCAACTACTCATTCAGAACGCCGCCGACGTATGTCGGGCCGAATGGAATCCTCATTGACACCGCCGTTACCAACGGCACGTTTACCTTGACCTCGCCGGCAGCCTACACGCTGTTGTCCTTCCTCGGGAGCGGCGGTAATGGAGGCGATGTGATTGGCGTAAGAGTCAACCACGCAGATGGAACCTTTGAAATCGGAAGTTTCGGCTGTCCGGATTGGTTCGGAGGATCGGGTATAGCCTTAACGGTGGGTGGGCGGTGTCAAAGTCCGGTCACGTTCACCACTGAAACTGATGGAGCTAATCCACGCATTTATTTCCGGGATATCACCCTGACCAATACGACCAGCCCAGTCACGAACATCATCCTCTCGTACGTGAGCGGGCAAGCCAGCTCGCACAATGACATCCTGGGCGTCAGCGGCGCGACCACGCCCGGGGGCGCCGTGGCTCCGATCGCGGTTACCGGTTACACCTATGATTTCGTGGTCGAAGCCACGGCCGCTAAACGGGGGCGAGTAGTCACGCCGACGATTGTGGATAGTACCAACGTGTGGGCTACGACCGAGACCATGGACAACGACGGGAACACCGGTTACACCTTTTACGAAATAGGCCATGATTTCAACATGATCAACAACGGCCCGGTGATTTATGGCAATCCCACCGTGAACGCGATCGCCCAGGCCAGCGGCATCCCGGTCCATGGTTCCACCTTTACCAATGCGGCCGGAGACCATAGCTATACGATGGCCCCGGACTACACGACCAATGACGTTGTGTGGGTAAGCACAGTCATTTCGAATGCAACGATTACCTTAGTTACTCCGAAGGCCTATTACGCGTTGTCGTTCCTGGATGCCGCGGGGAACGGGCCCGTACAACCCGTGGTCATCGTGCATCACCAGAATGGTGGCTCGGAAACCAACATCATCAACGTTGTTGACTGGTTTGACAGTTCGACGCCGATTTACATACCCAATGGCCGCGTGGCCGCTGATAGCGGACAGTGGAGCCAGCAAACCTTCGCCCAAAACGGCGCGGACCGGCTCTTCGCGAGCGACATTGTCCTGGCAGACACGGTCAGCCCGGTTACTTCAATTGATTTGGTCTACACCAACACCGGCGGTCGCGCCGCGATTTTTGCTTTGAGCGGATCAACCACACCAGTTCCACCCATTTTTACCGAGCAACCGGTCGGCACGAATGTCTACGCGGGGAGCCCCATGCAGTTCGCGGTCCAGGTGACCGGCATCGGGCCATTTACGTATCAGTGGCAAAAAGGAACGAACGGCGTCTTCGCCAATTTGAGCAACGGCGGCACCGTTTCGGGAGCCACGACCGCCACGCTTTCGATCTCCAGCGCTGACTACTACGCGGACGCGGCGGACTTTCGAGTCGTTGCTTCCAACGCGGGCGGCTCGGTGACCAGCTCCCCGGCCACAGCTACCGTGCTCTCCACCAACACGGACGTCACACAGCCCGGTGATCCGATCACTTCCTTCGGCGGCAGCCTGTTCGGGGACGGAGCGGTAGCAAATGCCATTGATAACAGCCTGGGCACGAAATGGGGGGCAAACACAAGCCTTCCGATCGGATGCGTGATTACGCCCAACGCGGGCGCAACCCTGGTTACCGCCATGCGGTTTTACACGGCCAATGACACCACCGGACGCGATCCGTCGGATTATAAGCTCGAAGGATCCATCAACGGCGGGGCCTCCTGGACGCTGATCGCCTCGAACTCGATGACGCTGCCAGACGGCCGCAACACGAGCGGAGCGCCCGATCCACTCGTGGCCTTTGTAACCGAGGTGCATTTCCCGAATACGACTGGCTACTCGAGTTATCGGTTGACGTTCTCGCATTTGAAGGGCGGAGACGGTTTCGGCAGCTTCCAAATTGGTGATATCGAGTTGCTGGGCGTGACCACAAATCTGCCCCTCGTTGTCACCGTTCCGCCCGCTGCCAAGGCCTACAATGGAACCACCCTTACCATCGCTGCGACGGTCAGCGGAAGCCCGGCCCCGAATTCTCGCTGGCAAAAGCAAATTGCGAGCGTATTCACGGACCTGAGCGATGCCGGCACGATTTCAGGTTCGCATACCGCGACGTTGACTATCAACCCGGCGAACTTTAGTGATGCTGGGAACTTCAGGCTCATCGCCACCAATTCTCTCGCATCAGTGACCAGCGCCGTGGTGCAGGTGACGATTCTGGATACCAACACTGACGTCACACAGCCAACTGATCCGATCACCGATTTCGGCAACACTTCGACCAGTACTACTTTTCCACCTTCGGTGATCGATAACCAATGTGACTTTTACAATACCCGGGGCAGCGGTCTCAACAACAACGCCGGATTCCCACCATTCGGTGGTCCGGTTGGCTTCGTTGTAACTCCCGCCGCCGGCGCGAGCCGGGTCACGGCCTTTCGGATTTATCCGGGCAACGATGGAACGGACAGCGATCCGGCGGATGTCCAATTGGAAGGTTCAAACGATGGCGGCACGACCTACGCGACCATTCTTCCTGACACCGCGCTCTCCATACCAGATGACCGGAATCCGCTGGCCAGTGCAGCCGATCCGCTAACCGCCTCGGTCCAAGAGCTCCGCTTCGCCAATAACAAGGCGTACACGACCTATCGCCTGACCTTCAATCACGTCAAGCAAGACAACAACACGTACTTCATGAGCATTGGTGAGATCGAGCTGCTGGGCGTGGTTTTAAACGCGCCGTTGATTTCAGGCGTCGTCCACAGTGGCGGAAACTTCCAGATCAGCGGTTCAGGCGGAACGCCGAACGGAAGTTTCTCGGTTTTGACCAACGCCAGCGTGGTGGCACCTATTGCAAGCTGGGGTACAAATATGACGGGGACATTCGACGGCAGCGGCAACTTTTCGGCGACGCTGCCAATAAGTCCGTCCAACCCCCGCCTTTTCTACATGATCAAGACTCCGTAATATAAAATCCTTCTCAGCAAAGGCCGAGCGTAAGCTCGGCCTTCTTTTTTTGCGACAAGCCCCCGGGCCAGAAGTATAGGGACAACGTAGCCGCGGCGGCGGTGCCTGGTATCGTCGAAAGGGATGAGAGGAGATTGCAAAGCGACTGCTAAAGACCCATTTTGCATGGCCGGAAGATAGATTGGAATCGAGTCATCGCCATTTGAGACGAAATCGTATTGCTGCGGTGAAGCAGTCCTTTGCACACCTGGGAGCGTCGGCATGCCTGCAGGCGTTTTCTGCTTACGGAGCATCTCGCGGGCAGAGATTTCGGCGCTCCCAGGTGTTTTTGGCAATCATGCTGTCTACAAATTTGGAGGCAGCCGACCAAACAAACGGAAGCTCAATAAAAAACCCAACTCGGGCACAGCAACCCTTTGTGCCGGGTTCAAACAATTTGAACCAGGCGGTCTCCCCCGCCCTGCCGCCCGGGATCGCTGTTCGAATGGGACAATTGTTGCTGCCGCCGGGGCTTCAGGATCGTTTAAGGCTGAATGGTGAACAGCAAGAGCGGGCCGGCAAGCTTGTCGCCGACTTCGTTCAGCAAAACCGCGATCAACTGGGGCCTTTAGCTGAGCAGGTGCGACAAGTGATGCGAGATCTCCGCGATGCCAGGCAAAAGGAAGATCGGTCAGCTTTTGAGAGCAGCCAGAAACAACTGCAAATCTCACTGCAAAAGCTGGCGACCTGGCGAAGCCGGCTGCAACCTGCGCTGTTCGAGTTGCTCACTGACGAACAGAGAGAGAATTACGGGAAACTCGAGCCGGAGCTGCTGCGGCCGGCGATATTCTTCGGCGCAATACAAGCCAATCGCGGTCCGACGGAGACTGCCACTCCGCGACGCATCGCCGTCAGCTCAATGCTCAAGCCCTTGACGGAGCTGACAAATGGCAATTATTACGGTTTTGCAGGCGGGCTTTATCCGGGCGGGCGAAATACCCGTCCACCGGAGCACGAAGCGGCAGGTCGCGCGCTGGCAGCCGGGATTCGAGCACTGGACGAGAACGGCAAACCTGGTCCAAAAGGAAAGATCGTGCTTTTGACGATTGGCATGAGCAACACGATGCAGGCGACGACGGGGTTTCAACAGGCTGCGAGCGGCGATTCGGAAATTAACCCGCAGGTTGTGATCGTGAACGGAGCGCAAGGCGGCCAAACGGCGGCACGCACGGTTGACCCGGATGACGGCGCGAGCGGGTCGGCCTACTGGAAGGGAGTGGACGATCGGTTGAAGAGCGCCGGGGTAAGCCGGGGGCAAGTTCAGGCCGTGTGGATTAAGCAGGCGGATGCCAGCCCGACTGAAGGCTTCCCGGAATACGCTATCAAGCTGGAAAACGAGCTTGCGCGAATCGTGCAGGTCGTACATCGGCGGTTTCCAAACTTAAAACTGGCCTATGTTTCAAGCAGAACTTTCGGCGGCTTTGCCAAAACACCGCTGAATCCTGAACCCTATGCGTACGAATCAGGTTTTTCTGTGAAATGGCTCATTGAGAGGCAAATCATGAATGATCCAGTTTTGAACTACGATCCCGCAAAAGGGCCAGTCACCGCTCCCTGGCTGAGTTGGGGGCCTTACCTGTGGGCAAACGGAGCGGAACCACGAGCGGATGGTTTCTATTACGAACCGAAGGATTTCAGCGAACAAGATGGAACGCATGAATCACCCGCCGGGCAGGCGAAGGTCGGACGTGAGCTACTGAGGTTCTTCAAGAATGATACAACTACCAAGCCATGGTTTCTAAAGGGTTCCGGAGGCTAGATCCCTTATTGGGAAGGGGTGCCCACTAACGACAAGACGGGGACGCCGAGGACCGGCCTTCGCCCAACAGGCTACGGCCCGGCAGGCGGCGCCCCTACCGCAACTTAGGATTTCCAAACGACCCGGCGACCGCGAACTTCGACACCACGGCGGGCTATTGCAGAAACGCACTTTGGATACAATTCGTGCTCAGCGGCATGGATACGTTGGTGCAGGGTTTCGGGAGTGTCGTTGTCGAGGACGGGTACGGTTTGCTGGCCGATGATGGGACCGGAATCAACCCCGGCATCCACGAAATGAACGGTGCAGCCCGTGACCTTGACACCGGCGTCGAGCGCCTGCTTCCAGGCTTCGAGGCCCGGGAAGGCCGGCAGGAGAGAAGGATGGATATTCACGACCCGACCTTCGAACGCCTTCAGGAACTCTCCTTTCAAAACGCGCATAAAGCCGGCCAAAACAATCAAATCAGCGCGGGCCTGCCGCAAAGCTTCGACATAGGCGTGTTCGGCGTCCTCTTCGAGTTTCGTACGGAATTTGCCCGGGGCGATGTACTGCGCCGGAATCTCCAACTGGCGGGCGTGGTGAAGAATGCCGGCGTCGGCGACATCGCTGAGCACCAAAGCAATCGAGGCCGGCACCTGGCCGGCGGCACAGGCCTCAGCCAATGCGACGAAATTGGAGCCTTTGCCCGAACCCAATACGCCGATGCGAAATTCAACGTCGGTCACGCCGATCTGGTACAGACACTGGCGGAAAATGGGAAGTGGGAAGTAACAGAGGGAGTAATACCTCATTTTGGCAGGGCGCGTTTGCCAAACGGGCCGTTCCCGGCCGCCTCGGCGAGGCGGCCCCACCAAACACTGAGGGAGTTACCAGAAAAAAATGCCGCGAAAATTATCTGGACACCAACTTCGTGGATCGGTTGAGATAGCGTGTGTTCCACAAATGACGACGAGCGTGACGCACAGCAAGCGGCAATATGAGTGACCGCAGGGTGCGCTGGAGAGGCTGGTTAACCTGCATGATTGCGGGAGTAGCACTCGCCGCGCAGGCGCAGACGACCGGGCCAGCGCCGGCTGACCTCCAGGCCAAGGAGAAGGAAGAGTGCACGCAGAACTTGAAGCGAATCTACGAGGCCATCCAGGCATACGAAGTCGATCACAAGGACATTCCCAATTGGCTTTCGGATTTAGTCCCGGAATACCTGCCGGACGCGACCGTGTTGGTTTGTCCGGTTTGCCGGCGAACCGGCAAAGTTGAACAGGCGTCGCTGGTCGACCCGCGGCTGGCAACCTGCTATCTATTTGAATTCTGCCCGGTGCCGCTGGGCAACCAGGCGCCGAACGCCGCCAACCATACGCGGCGGGAATGGAAACGCCGGCAGATGGGCTTGCTAGGTTCAGTGGTGCCCATTGTGCGGTGCCGCCAACATAATCCAGTGCTGAATCTTGCGTTTGACGGCCATATTTACGAAAGCCCGGGCATGTGGGAACAAGCCTTTACAAATCGGATTTCACCGTCGGAGTTGACGGCAGCGAAGCTTTTCGCCAGCGAAACGCCTGCCCAAAAAGCACCCGAGAAGACCCCGGTAGTCCGCCAATGGCCGGCCCGCGACGCGAACGCGAGTGCGCAACTGCTGGACCTGACGCCACAATATAATGCGATGCTCTCCGCGCCATGGCACGGCACAGATACTCACAACGGCAATGACTTGGCGTCCGTGCCTACCGGGCTGCAAAACTTCGGAGGCGTAACGTTCGATGTCCGAGGGATTGTTCAAGTTCGAAGCAAATCGGTTTCGTCGACGAACTATCCCGCGGAAGTGAAAGGGATCCGAGTGAATCAAAAATGCCGGCGCCTGCATTTCCTGCATGCCGCCGGATTCGGCTCTGTGGCAGATGAAGGACAACAGATTGGGTCGTATGTCCTTCACTTTGCGAACAACCGGATGCGGATCGAGATCCCGATTATTTACGGAGAGTCGGTGCGGAACTGGCACACGCTAAAGGGCGAGCCGGAAAGCCCGGAACTGACCGTTGCGTGGACGGGAGAGAATCCGGTGAGCCACAAGGCCGGGCAGAAGATTCGATTGTTTCAGACCACGTGGACCAATCTCGTGCCGGACCTCGAGATCGAGAGCATTGATCTCGTTTCGGCCATGACAACACCTGCGCCATTCCTAATCGCCATAACCGCTGAATGAGCACGTCAGCCGGCAGATTCTTCTCATTGCTACTGGTAGCTTGTTCGCCGGCGCTGGCCGAACCGGTTCGCGTGGCCACGTGGGACCTGACAGATTTTCTAGATTCGCCGAATAAGAACAGCAGCGCAATTGCCGCCGCTGCTCGTGAGCTGAAGGTCTTAGACCCGGATATCGTTTTGCTGCAAGGAGTCAACGATTGGCAAACTTGCGACCAACTGGCGCAGGAGCTGAAACCCGCTGACTTTCATGTGGCGGTGTGCTCAACGTCTCCGCAGCGAAATGCTCGCGCCAGCAAACCGGGAGAGGTCGGTATTTTGTGTAAGCAGAAAGCGTATTTCTCCTGGTCGGAACCCTGGCATGCAGCCCCCAACGCGCCAATCGAGGGTGGTTTTGTGTTCGCCGCGTTTCAGTTCGGGAAGCAACGGGTGGGCGTTTTTTCGACAGCGATGCCGCGCAACGCGGCCCGCGAGTTCTCGTTTCAATCGTTACTCGATCAACTCGACATCGTGCGCCGCTGGGAAGCAAATCGCGTCGACGGCTTTGTCATCGGAGGAACTTTCAATGGCACGTTTCGACTCGCCTCCGGAGCGGTCAATAAGGCGCTGATGCCCTTCGAAGAAGCGGGGTTTCAGATTCTTGCCGCAACGGAAAAATCAAGAGCGTTGCCAGTAACCGCGAGTCAAGCCTTCGAAATTGAAAGCTTTCTAGTCGATCCGGCTCTTTCGGCCGGCCTTGCCAGATCGCGAGAACTTGTGGCCAGCGGCCGTTCGCCGTTGACCTGCGAAGTGGAGCTGGACCCGGTTAAGGTTGCGGCAATTCGGGCAGCGGTCGCGGAGAAAGCACTGGCGGAGGCATCCGTCGCGGCACATCTGAGGAGTGGAACTGGTTCCGGTGGCCCGGTATCGAGCAGTTGGCAGTACCTCTGGTGGGGCGCTGCGCTGGTCGGGATTATGACGATCGGGACGGGCATAATGTTGAAGCGCAGCCGGAGGTCACGCCGGATGAGATCACCGGCACTGCTTCCTGCCAATGTTGACCTCAACGAGGCAGGCCCCACCGCTTTCACGTTGGTTGTGGCGAGCGGTTCTGTGAGCGGCTCGGCGGCGAAACCGCCGCCGGCACCGAAGGCAGTTATCCAGCTCGACAATGCCGGAGCGACGCACACGGAATCGGCGGCCTGGCAGCGCCGCGCAGTCGAAGCCGAGCGCCGGGCCGAGCGCGCCCAGGAAGTGATACGTCGCGGCGTGATTCCTCATTTCCGATTTTGGCTCAAGCAGAAGTTCGCGCGAAAACTAATCGAGGACCGTTCGCAATTGCTCGATGGGCAGCAATCCGCCGCAACAAAGGCAATCGCAGTCGACGAACGACTGGCAAAAATCGAAGCGCAAATCCGCGAACAAAACAAGGTCTACGAGCGGCGCGTCGAGGAGTTGACGCGCGAACTGCAGGCAGCAAAGGAAGAAAACCGCGAATTGATCCGCGCACGGATTACGCAAATCAAAGTGGAAATGGAAGCGGCCAGGGCGAAGCTAATGGCGCAGGCGCAGGAGGGCACAGACCGGCTTTGATCCGGACTGAAGCCGTCCCAAGTCACAGCCTTCGCTCACACAACACCGGGCCGATGCGAGCGGAGACCGCTCGCGCGTCAGCAGGTCGAACGCAACGCATGTTACTCATTATGCGGGATTTGAACCGTACTGCCGCCGATGAATTCACGGATTACCGCATCGCCGGGGATGAGTTCATAGGTTTGCAGGTCTTCCAGTCGGACACCCTCAATTGAATCCAGAAGCGCTTTGACTCGCTGGAGTCGAATTTCCGCGTCGAGAAAACCGGGATAAGAATGCAAATCCTGTGCTTGAGGCAGGAGGCTGGACGGACCGCTAAAAAATGGCTTGAGCAGGGGTAAATCAAATGGAAACCCGCCATCGATGACGTGGTCGGCGAGGCCGCTGAGCGGGATAATGCTGAATAACTCCCCCGCGCGGACGTAATGCCAGTGAAGCAACGTAAGAAGAGGGCTGTGGTTGCGATGTCGTGCATCGCGGAGCATCCGGCGCAGCAGGCGGATATCGGTGAATTTGGTCAGGCGCCCGGTGCTGCCATCACCTTCCAGGAGCACGTTCTGGGTTTCGATGAACACGCGGAACTGCGCCGAGGCGTCGATGCCTTCGGTGATGGGCGGATACAATCCATGCAGACAATCCAGCAATAATATCTGGTCCGATTCGAGTTTAATCGGTTTGCCCGCCAATCGACGTCCTTCCTTGAAG
>CAZUVM010000202.1:0-38511 GCA_964623885.1 uncultured Verrucomicrobiota bacterium | reverse complement strand
CAAAGACTCCGCTCCACCGAAGGGGCTGGTCCAGAGGGTTTGAAACAGTTGAAACGCGATGAAAGAACAAAAGGGGTAAACCGGTTCGATGGTGAGATTTAATTGTCACTGATCGTGAAGAATAATTGTCATTGACCAGTAACCCGCAGTAAGCCTCAGTAACCTGTGGTAACCCACGGTAACTCCCGGTAACCATGCCCTCTGTCCCTCCACGGGCGTCGGTAGTGCGGGCTTCCACGCCCGCGGGTATCAGTTTCAAACACACCTCCCGAAAACCTGAATTTGCCTCTTGCCACATTCCTGTGATATTAGTCTCGAATCCTCGCTGCTCAATTTTATGGCGCGATTGTCAAAACGATTGGTGGCGCTTCGCCTGTTCCTGGCCGGCGCCGCCGTGTGTGCCTTGTCCGGTTGCAATAAGTCGGGCGAGACCGCTCCTTCATCGAATGTTGTCCGGGTCGGCTATATCGGACTGACGTGTGAAGCACCCATCTTCACGGCCTACGAGAAAGGCTTTTTTAAAGAAGAAGGCCTGGATGTCCGGCTCGTGAAATGCGAATGGGCCAATTACAAGGATGTCCTCGCTCTCGGTGGATTCGACATCACCCACCACCTGGTGATGTACTTCCTCAAGCCGGTCGAGCAAGGGCTCGATGTGAAGTTCACCGGCGGTATCCATCGCGGTTGTCTTCGAGTCCAGTCCGCCGTGGGCGGCAAGATCAAAACCATCACCGATCTGCGCGGCAAAAGCATTGGCGTTCCCGGCATGGGCACGCCGCCCTTTATCTTCGCCAACCGCGTTTTGGGCGCGCATGGCATCGATCCCTCCAAAGAGATTACCTGGCGCGTTTTCCCTGCCGGCGAGCTGGGACTCGCCCTCGACAAGGGAGAAGTCGATGCCGTGGCCGATTCCGAGCCGATCGGCAGTCTGCTGATGGCCGGCGGCAAAGTGCAAAATGTCGCCGACCAGGCCAATGACGCCCCCTACAACCAGGAGTATTGCTGCGCGGTTCTGGTCAGCGGCAAATTCCTCGCCGCCAACCCTAAAGCCGCTGCCGCCGCCACGCGCGCGCTGCTCAAAGGAGCCAAATGGGTTGAAACAAACCCGGCCGCCGCGGCGCGGATGTCGGTTGAAAAGAAATACCTCGCCTCGAACCCCGAGCTCAACTCGGTCGCCATCGCCCATTTGCGATATGTGCCAAGCGTTTCCGGCGCCGAGGCGGCCGTTAAATCCGCGGCTGCCGAAATGAAGCGCGCAGGTATGCTGAGCGCCTCCACGGATGTCGAAGCGCTTGCCAAACGCGCGTTCGCTCACCTGGACGGCGTTTCCGATGAGTGGCTCGAGTCGCTGAAGGTCGAGACTGTTGCCGGCGGACAACTGCCGCCCGACGAGGACGCGCGGTTGCGCGCGGAGCTGGCCGCGTCCTCCGGCGAGCCGTGGTGCGGCATGGCCTGCTGCCTGCTGGGTAACCAAACCAGCACGAAGTCTTCACTTAAATAAAGTGGTAGCGCCGCGACAAAGAGCTTTCGATAATTTCTTGTCCATCTGCTCACTTCGCTTCGTGGGCAGGCCCGACCTGCTTCCGCACGCGCATTGTGACCATGAACCCAACGCGCGCGGAAAGCTTCTCCCTCGCCCCATGCGATGGGGAGAGGGCCAGGGTGGAGGGTCCGTTGCCCTCGTTCGACGTTGGACGTTGAGCGTTGGAAGTTTGACGTTCGAGCTTCGGTTCATGGAAAGGGTCGGGCAGAAGCCGCCACTGCAAACACATCCCTTCTGCACCGCACCAGCGTAAATGTCTCAACCCGCCGAAACTGCTTCGCCGCCCACAGGAGAAATTCCTGCCGCCGCCCCCGCGCCGCAAATGGTGGCCGCTCAACACACCTTGCGATTGCGAGTGCTGTTCGCCCTTCCGGTATCCATTGCCCTTGCGTTCGCCATTCATTGGTCGATTTCGGTTAAGGAACCCGCGTCCGAAACTCGCGGTTATTCCGTGTTTCTTGGTTTAGTCTTTCTCGCGACGTTGTTCGGATTCGCGGGACAATTCTTCTCGTTGCGCGTGCGCCAATGGTTTGGGCATCTCTCCCCATTGTTTGCCGCCGCCGTCCTGAGCTTGTGCTTGTGGGAGGGGATCACCACGGGATTGCGTTTGCTCCCGCTGCCCTATTTTCCGAGCCCGGCGGCGGTGCTGGCCAGCCTTATTAGTGACCGCAAGGTTTTGTTCGATAGCACGTGGCATTCGCTGTTGCTATTGCTCTCCGGCGATACACTCGGCACGGCAGTGGCCCTGGTCACCGGGGTCTGCATCGGCTGGTCGGCGCGCGCGCGTTATTGGGGCATGCCGTTGCTCAAAATCATCGGGCCGATCCCCGCTACCGCCTGGGTGCCTTTGGCCATGGTCCTTTCGCCCTCTGGCCTGTTGTCGGCGATCGGGCTAATTGCGTTGTCCGTTTGGTTCCCGGTAACCATGCTCACAGTCTCGGGTATTGCCAACACCCGCGCTTCGTATCTCGACGTGGCACGCACGCTTGGCGCCTCGGAAAAGTACCTCATTTTTCGTGTGGCTATCCCGGCGGCAATGCCGAGCATTTTTATCGGCCTGTTCATGGGATTGGGCACGTCGTTTCTCACGCTGATCGTCGCCGAAACGGTCGGGGTGAAATCCGGCCTCGGCTGGTACGTGAGCTGGGCGCAAGGCTGGGCAGAGTACGGGAAAGTCTACGCTGCATTGGTCATCATGGCGGCGTTCTTTTCCACGATTATGACACTGCTGTTCAAGCTGCGCGACCGTGTCCTGGTTTGGCAGAAAGGGACGATTAAATGGTAGCACCCTCCCCTGCCTTTCTGGAAGGCTCCGCGCTGCGCCTGGTGGGTGTGCGCAAGGAATTCCCCGCACCCGACAGCGAAAGAAATGCCCGCGAACCAACCACCGCGCTCGACTTTGTCTCGCTCAGTGTGGCCGCCGGCGAACTGGTCTCCATCGTCGGTCCGAGCGGCTGCGGTAAATCCACCTTGCTGCGCCTCATTGCGGGGCTGGACCAACCAACGGCCGGAGAAGTTTGCATCGCCGATGAACCCATCGCCGGCCCAAGCGCCGAACGCGGCCTGGTGTTCCAGGACCCGAACCTCTTCCCGTGGCTGACCGTCCGGGGCAATATCTCGACCGGGCTGGTTGCGCGTCATTTGCTGGCCGAAAAACGCCACGAGGTCGATGAGTATCTCCGCCTGGTGGGCTTGGAAAAATTTGCCGATGCGTTTCCGCATCATCTTTCCGGCGGCATGGCGCAGCGCGCCGCCCTGGCCCGTGCGCTGATTAATCACCCTAAAGTGCTGTTGCTCGATGAGCCTCTCGGGGCGCTCGATGCTTTTACGCGCATGCGGCTGCAGGATGAAGTGCTGCGCTTATGGCAGTCCCGCCGCACCACCCTGCTGCTGGTGACCCACGACATCGATGAGGCCATCTATATGAGCGATCGCATCATCATCATGACACCCCACCCCGGCCGCATCGAACGAATGATCCCCGTCCTGTTCGAGCGCCCGCGCCAGCGGAACAGCGCGGAATTCCTCAACCTCCGCAGCTCTATTCTCGATTTGCTTCACCTCACCGGCAACTCCTCTCAATAGGCATGAACCCCGAACAACAAAAGGCCATCGAATCGACGCAGCACCTTCAGGAGATACTCACCAAAAGCGGCTTGGTGAGCCGAACCGTTTTCGACCGTTCCACAATGAAGGTTCGGTATCAATGGACCGCCGAGGGCAAGGTTTTCCGCACTGCCGTCCTTAAAGCTTACGAAGCGCTTGCCAGGACCGAAGGGGCAAACACATTCCGGGAGCTTTCCTCGCTCGTTGCCTTCGTTCTGCGTAAGCGCTAAAGCTGCGAACCACCAGCCTCTTGCTAATCGGAGCGGCCACCTTCCTGTAGCGACTTCGTTGCAAGCCTCGTTTTGGGGGATTTTCCTTTCACCGACCGAATGCGGCGCCGCGAACGAACCTCAAAATTCGCTAAACTTTTGGCAAAATTCGGCTCGTCACGCAACGGCGCTTGGCGCAAGATGGCGCTCGTCGAGCCGCGTGCGCTTTCGGCGAGCGCCGTCACTTGGGGTATTCCGGGAACTACGCTTGCCGGAGACGAACCGAAACCGAAGTAATCTCAGTCTATACAAATCAAAACCCCCAATGAGAACCAAACATATATCCTGTTTGGGCGCCGTGGTGTTCCTGGCGCTCAACCTTCAGGCCCAGCCGACCGATAGCTGGCGCCCCGCAGCAAACCCCGCATATTGGAACATACCCGCGAATTGGAGCCTGACCTTTCTGCCGGGATTCGATCCGGCGCCGGGTTACAAAGCCGACTTCAACAGCAGCAGTTACGGCGCCGCTTTCGTTACCAATGCCGTTGGTACGGCCCAACTCGTTATCGGCGATAACGGACCCGGCAATGTGATTATTGCTAACGGCGGCAGCCTCGTGACGAGCAATTTCATTGCCGGCAACTCCTGGAATGCCCTCGGCTATAACAGCATTGCCCGCCTGGAAGTTCAAAATGGCGGCAGTGTGACCATCAGCAACCATTTGTGGATTGGCCAAAACCCCAACGCGAATGCCACCCTTATAATGAACGGTGGCACGATGAACGTGCTGGGTATGTTTGGTCTGGGCTGGAGCGGCAGTGCCCGGAGCGGCCTCGGCATGGCCCTCATTAACGGTGGCACCTTGAACCTGGCCCAATGGGACTCCGCCAACTCCATCTCCGCCCTTTCCCAGATGGATATCCGCTCGGGCTCGGTGATAATTACCGGTGATTATACCGCTTCGGTGAACGCCTTCATCGCTGGCGGCCAAATCACAGGCTACGGCGGCTCCGGCACGGCCTCGTGCAGGTTCGACTCCGTCAATAATCAGACGATTATTACCGCGACACCAACCGTTGGGGCCGGCGGACCGTATCCAGCCACTGACTGGCCGACCAATATCAACCCCAATCGGTTGGTTCACTATTACGTCGCCGATGGCACCTTGAGCGCTCCCAATGCCAATTGGGTTGCAGACCTGGGAATAAAAAATGACGGCGACCAGACCACCACGGACGTGACTTACCAGGGGCTGCTTGGCAAAAAGGCTACTTCGAACAACCTCAATGTTTGGGACAATGAATGGCAGGCTTGGAATACCAACGGCCTAATCGATATTCTGCTCTGCGTTTATGGCGACGCCAGCGTCCTGCGGTCCGCTTCCGACTCCTATCAAGCGCGGCGTTTCCAATTCCTGACCGGCACATTGCCGACTGATGGCGCTTCGACCGTCTATGGCGGCACTTTCTCCACCAACGCCTATAATTCGCAATGGAACTGGATCCTCTTTACCATTACCAACAACCTCCAATCCAACCAGGTCGATCGGCTCATCGGCACACTGCGAACCAACGCGACCGGCGGCACCAACTTCGGCGGTATCAACGGCGGCACGATCCGTATTCAAGGTCCCGATAGCAACGTAAACGGGCTCACGGTTCATGCCGTTGCTTTTGGCCAACACGGCGCGTTCGGCACCCGCGCGGACATTAATCAGTTCGCCCTGCCCAATGGGTCTTGCCCGCCTGTAATCAATGTGAATCTCGCTGCGGTCGACTACAATGCCGGTTATACCAATCACCTGCAGGTGATTAATGATCCGGGCACAGGTCAGGGCGTGACCTACGCAACCGGGATCGGCCCCGCTGACGACAAGCGCAATGCCGTCATTCCCACTGGCAACTATTTGAATTTCGACATCCTGAACAATTACCTGGGCCAGCCTTGCAATGATAATGTGCCTATGAAGGTTTGCGTCGATTACTATGATGACCCGGCCTTTGCGGGCGGTTCGGTCATGTTCGGCCCGCAAGCCTACGCGACTGATAGCCTGGGCGACCTCGCCAGCTTGCCAATGAGCGCCATGGCAGTGCTTCAGGGCACTGGCCGTTGGATCCATCAATCCTGGACCATTCCGAGCGTCAATCTGTTGGGCGTCTCGACCACGCCGCTCACCGGCGGACCACAATTCGTTGCCCTCAATGGCAACGTTGCCGTCTCCCGTTGTTACATTGGTGTCTTGCGCGCCACGGGACCGTTAGCCGGCATGGATCCTCTCGCGGATTGTTACGGTGACCCGCAGATTTGCCAGGGCGTCTACGGTAATTACGCAGAGCTCGATCTCGCCAATGGTATTACCAACGGTTTGGGCTTGGGCACTTCCAGTGGTGACCAGTCATTTGTTGTCGAAAATGCCGGGCCCACAGGCGACCAGCGCCTTTCCGTGCGTCCCGATGCATCCCCCGGCTATTACCTGAACTTCCAGATTCTTACTAACGCTCTCGGACCCACTTCCCAAGGCAACCTTCACCTGGCCATGGTGGCGACTTATTACGATGACCCGGTTCTCGCCGGACAGGGCTTCCGTCCGCAGGTCTGGAAATCTCAAGGAATCCTGGCGACTGGATTCAATTATATGAATCCACCGCAAAATATGGTCCTTCAAGGGACCGGCACATGGCGCGATGCCTATTGGGAAATCGGCACCATCAGCCTGGACGGCGTGAATCAGTCACCACAAGCCGCGGCGCGATTCGAATGCGATTCTCCGATTCATTTCTCCCGGCTGCGCTACTGGGTGATTCGTCCTTGCGGTCCCACTGCCGGCCAGAACCCGCTTGCCAGCAAGGTCAATCTGGTTGCCGCGCCCGAAACCAACTCACTGGTCAAACTGAGTTGGCCTTACCGGGCTCCTCAAGCCGTTCTCGAGAGCTCCGCCACTCTGAACGGTCCCTGGACCTCTGTCTCCGGTACTCCGGCCATCGAAAGCGGCGAACAGGCTGTCCTTCGCCTCAGCCCGGCGAATGCCAATAACCTGTTCTTCCGTTTGACGATTACGCCTCCATAATGGATGGCGCACGCGGCAGCTCGCCCGGCGAAAGCCGGGCGGGCACGCCGGAGCGCGCGACGTCCTTCGGCACGCAGCCGTGACGAAGACGCGTGCGCTTTATCATAGGAAGGCTATCGTGCTGTCGACACTCTACGGCCGGAACGTCCGGAGCTCACTCAACTAATCCAGCTATGCCGTCAAAGTTTGCGTTGCTCTTGATATTGACCGTCGTTTACCAAGGCTCTGCCTTCGCGCAAACGTATTTGAAGCTCTCTTCGATTACGCCCGGAACCGAAAATGTCCAGTTAATCTATAACGGCGATTTTCAAATCACCGGCCCTGCGATCAACAACAGCTATCCCTCACCGGTGGGCTGGATTCGCCAGGCTGATGTGTTCGCGGGCGCAGGCACGAACCTGGCGCAGACTGATAACAGCGTTGTTGCCATGGCCTTTTACAGCAATGCCGCGCCGGTAGGCAGTTATCAGCGCACGATCAATTTGCAGCCCGCCACCGATTATGTGCTGAGCGCGTACCTTTGGAACATGGGCGATGCCGCCAACCACGTCACGACCGTGATCGACATGAACGATGTCACCGGCGAGCCGCAGATGACCCTTTCGTACGCCAATGCCAACGCCGACCTGGGTTATTTTGCGTATCGAGGCTTCAACACAACCAATACCGGTTCAACCGTCACTCTCCGGGTTTTTTACGATGGCCCTGCCGGCAACGGCGCGGCCGCAAAGTACTATCCCTTGGCTGCGCAATGGGACAATATAGCCATCACTAAAACGGCTGACTTCATTCCGCCTCAATCTGGCGGAAACATTCGACCTCGAGTTAGCCTGATCGGCCCCATCGACGGCACCAATATTCTCCTTGAAGCGGTTCCGGCGGTTCTTCCTCTCATGGCTTCAGCCTCGGATTACGATGGCACAATTGCCAACGTCGCATTCTATGCCGGCGGCACGAAGCTCGGCCAGGCGACGTCAAGTCCCTACACTTTGTCCTGGACCAATCCTGCAACGGGAACCTATCAGGTGACAGCGGTTGCAACGGATAACTTGGGCGCCAGCACCGTGTCCGCGCCGGTGACCGTGTCCTTGGTTACGTTGCCTCAGCCGGTCGTGCTCGCGATTGCCAGGATAGGAACGAATTTCCAGCTCTCTTGGCCGACCTCCGCCACCGCTTCCTCACTTCAATGGGGTTCAAATTCTCCGTCGCCTCCCAAGTGGCGAGTAGTACCCGACACCCCGTCAATCAGCAATGCCCAGTACAGCCTCGCCGTCTCCAATGGCGGCCCACAACAATTCTTCCGGCTCGGCCCGGAAGTCGACCCGAGTACCCTGGCCCGAAAATTCATGATGGGCTATCAGGGTTGGTTCGCCTGTCCTAATGACGGTTCTGCGGTGAACCAATGGCAGCATTGGTTCAGCCGGCAGATCCCGGTCGCAACCAATCTCGTCGTGGATTTCTGGCCTGATGTTTCCGAGTTGGATTCGAATGAGCTCTTCAACACCGGCATGACGCTGCCCGGCGGAAGCCCGGCGCAAGTGTATTCCGCGTTCAACCAGAAGACCGTTGTCCGCCACTTCAAATGGATGAAAGACAATCACCTCGACGGCGTGTTTCTGCAGCGGTTCGTTTCCGAGTTGGCCAGTCCGAGCCTGCTTGCTTTCCGTAATCAGGTCACCATGAATGTGCGCGTGGGAGCTGAAACTTATGGCCGCGTGTTCGCAATCATGTACGACATCTCCGGTGCGTCCTCGAATACCTTCATCAACACGCTCACGAATGACTGGCTTTACCTGGTCAACACACTCGGAGTGACCAACAGCCCTAGCTACGTGCGACATAAAGGCAAACCAGTCGTGGCCGTGTGGGGATTTGGGTTCACCGATCGGCCGGGAACGCCGCAGGATGCTCAAACCGCCGTAACTTTTTTCAAATCGGCCGGCTGCACCGTAATGGGTGGCGTGCCGACCTATTGGCGAACTTTGAAGAACGATTCGCAAACCAACACGGCCTGGACGGCAGCCTATCACGCTTTCGACGTCATTAGCCCATGGTCGGTAGGCCGGTACTCGACGCTCAGCGGAATAGATAGCTTCGAGCTAAATCAGATCATCCCGGATTTGCTGGATGCGAACTCCCACGGGCTCGATTACATGCCGGTCATTTTTCCTGGATTTTCCTGGTACAACCTGAACGCCGGTCCGCTTAACCAAATCCCCCGCAACGGAGGCACATTTTATTGGCACCAGGTTTATGACTTCATGTCTGCCGGGTGCACCATGCTCTACGGCGCAATGTTCGATGAAATGAACGAAGGCACTTCGATGCTCAAAATGGCGCCGACTGCCGCCCAACTGCCAACGTCTGCGTCGCTCGTGCCATTGAACATCGACGGCCAAACCCTGCCCAGCGATTGGTACCTCCGCCTGGCCGGCCAGGCCTCCAGCATGTTGCGCGGAGACATCCCGCTGCAGTCACAAATTCCGATTACGCCCTGAGCTTCTGCGCCGCTGAATCAGAGTTCGACCACAACCGGGTGGTCGCTCAATTCCAAAGGCACCGCGTTTGTGCGAGAGTTAGTTTGAACCGGCGAGATCCCCCTGGTTGGGTCGTAGACTTTAAACGAAGGGACATTGTGGGTGAACTTCACCGTGACGTTATTGGTCCCTTCGGCTCTTTCATTCCAGACGATCAGCTCATATTGCCCGGTGCTCTTGCGAAGGAGCAGGTCGTGCACGGTCGGCGGTTGGTCGAGAATGGCGTAGTCGAGCGTGCCATGTTTTGCAGCACCATCGTCGTGGAGGATGGTGGTGATGTTATGCAGATAAATGGCTGATTTCTTAGGCTCGTAATTCGATTCGAAGATTCCGTAGCCTGCGTCCGATCCACCGGCATCGCGCAGCATGTAGATGAAGGTGTATTTAAAGCCCTGCTTGAATTGGGCCAGGTAAAGATTCAGATAAAGCCGTCCTTGCTGTTCCTGAGTGAGATTCTTGCCGCCGGTAGCCCAACCGGTTTCGGTGGTTACCCGCGGCAGTTGCTTGAGCTCAGTCTTAGAGTAACCCGAGAATCCTTTGGCCCACGTTTTCCCATATTCAACATACAATCCATCCGTCCAGCCGTGGAAGAGGGGATCCGCATTCACCCATGCCATGTTGTCGATGATGCCGGGCTTGCGGCAGATGTAATTATGCACGTTGGCAAAATCGGCGAACTTCGTCCCCGGCGGCATCAGCGTGTTTGAATCTGGAGGTATAATTAGGAACTGAAGTCCAACATTATCGGGCTCGGACCCGCCGGCCTCGCTGGAATGAAACACAGGGTAGTGTTTTAAAACGGGATCGCTCTTGACCTGGGCATAAAACGCGCTTTGCCATTTCGCTACAGGCAGGAACGTGGATTTGCCGCCGGACTTTTGGCCCTTGAACGTGACCGCCCAGTTGTTGGGTTCATTGGGTCCCTCCAGTGCCAGCAGTGCGCCGGCACCGGCAAGCTCCCTGGATACTTCCATTAAATTAGTTATAGCTGCGTCGTTAGGGCCGCTCTGTGTCAAAACGACTTTCACTCCGGAAGTCCGGTGAACTGCGATCCAATCCTGCGTGTGTCGCGGGCTGGAATCGTCACGAATGTTCCGGATACCGGCGTAGGCCAAAGCGGCGGCGCTTTCGGTCGGCTTATCAATTCCCTGCCCGATATGCGTGCACATCCCAAGTGAATCGAGAAAATCGCTCACGGTGACGGCGGCCACTTCAGCTGTGTGTGCCCGCATCGCGAAGCAAAAAGTGGCCAAGACCAAACATCGAACCGAAAGAGTCATTTTCAGGCCATCTTACAGCATGAGGGATCACAGACAAGTGCGTCTGAAGAAATACTGATTGACGTCGCCCTTGGAACGGGTCCATACTTACGTCGCAGGCGTGGTCAGTTTCGGAAAACCTAACTCCAGACTTATGAGCGCATCGCCTCGCCGGAAAAGGAATGAGGTTAAGCAGTTTTTACTAGAACTTGTAGATTCATGCCCTTTTGACCAGGCCAATCCAGAAGATTGCCCGCTCTATCATTTGCGAGAACTGGGTCCCCGGGAGCGGGCAAAATGGCTGAATTCTTTGGCGGAAAAGGACCTGGCCTATTTGGCCGCGTATCATCACATCTGTTACGCGACCAAAGGCCAACGACCTATCAGCTGATCTGCAACTGATCGTAGATTGCCTTCATGCCACCGGCATGCTGAACCGCTGCGATGAGCGCATCGTGATCTTCGTGTGATTCCACGTCGCCCTTTAAGGAGACTACGCCAAGGTGAACAGTGATGACGACCTGGCCGATACCTTCGGTGGGCACTCCGTCAATCGCCAACTGACGCGCAATGCGCTCAGCCATAGCCTGATCTTCCCCCGTATAGGCCTGCACCTTTAGTTTTGGGTATTCAGGAATAACTACCGGGGCGGGCAGGGTGACCACCGGGGCCGGCGTAATCACCTGAGCCGGGGGCGGAGTCACATATACTGGAATCGTCGTGCGATAGGTTGGAGCCGCCACAACGTCGCCAGGCGATGGCAGGGCGACGTTCAACTTGTCCTTGACCGCAGCGACCCCGGGTGTGCTGCGGACTAATGATTCGATCGATTGACGATCGGTCTCGGTCCGAACGTGCCCTTCCAGCGTGACAATGCCTTCATGGACATGGACGTGAACGTGGCGTTGATCCAACGTTGCTCGCAGGTTCGTCTCAATCGCCTTATCGGCCTCATGGCGCTCGGAAGCGCTGCCGACATTGGCCAAGAACAACGAGGAGATGACAATGAGGGTGTATGCCGTTTTGGTTTTCATGCAACAGATCCTTTCTCTCAAAACTACCCGCATAAATGTCGTCCGAAGCACCCCGGATGGTAGTGGGGTATTTTGCGTAGGACCCAAAGCATTACCTGGACCAGGAGAAGTTATTATCTTCGAACGCGCAGATATTCGATCCAAATTGTGGCTTGCAAATTGACCGTGTCATCGGTGTAGGCGCTTAGAAGCACCTCATCTGTGGGCGAGGCCAGACCAGGTCGTGCTGCCATATACATGCGTAATGGAACGGTCGTTGCCTCTAAGTCCCAATGCGACGCGCGGCGCGAGGTTGTCGCGATGTCCGCCAGCCATGCCGTCGCGCTCCCTTTGTCCAAACCCGACGGAAACAGCGGAGGGCGTGAAAGTGCTTTCCGCGCCGCCAGCATCTGCGGCGGCACCGGCATGAACTCGGGCAGCACACCAAAGGTTTGAAGAAAATTGGTAAGACTGACCCGCGGAACGGTCAACTTGTACCAAGTGCAAGACAGGAACTTATCTGGCCGGTGTTCGAGGTAAAGGTTGGTGGAACCAACAGGCAGCGAGATCCAGTATTCCGGCAACGCATTGGTGAGATCGCGCTGGGTGATCGAATTACCTATCTTATAAGCTCGCTTGCATGCGCCGCAAATGAGGCTGAGGACAAGGAGCAGAATTACGTTCCCGCACTGCCAATACGTAGAGGTACGTTTGAGCCGCAATTTCATCAGGTTCGATGATCTGAGAGCCTGCCCGCCGGCCGGACCCTACGGTTACTGAAGTTGAATGCGGAAAAAGCGCTGCGCTGCCGAGGGGTCAACCGCATTCGGAATCGTCAGTATAAAATTGCCGCTGCCTGCAATGGTGTTTGTGGCGATGGAAGTCCACTGATTCAACGGCAAACTGGCGCTGGAGCTTCGCAGCACTCGGTAAGCACGGCCATCCAGTCCGTTGGTCGCCTTCAACACCAGATCCTGGCCGGAAAGGCTGATCCCCGTGATAACCGGCCGAACGGGCAGCACCGTAATTTCATCCAAGCCGAAGAAGCTTATCTCGTTTACGTAACCGAATCGCAAGCTGGTCGTTGGACTATTCGCAGTCACCAGCAGTTGGATGTTGGTCCAGCCGATAGCCGGCAAATCCACGGCATCGAACACTGTCGTTCCCTGCCAGGCGACGGAGAACTCATTGGGAATCTCGCCATCCGGACTGTCGAGCCACAGGGAAATCAGATAAGGCTCTCCCGGAGTAGTGCGCAGCGGTTGAGAAAGATAACCGGGCGCTATATCACTCGTCCCGATGTACGCGCCGTAGCTGTCCGAATGGACGTCCGAGGGATCGGAATCCACGCCGATGAACATAGTGTCCCCTGATTGTGCCCAGTCCGTTAGATCGCCGGTTTCGAATCCGCCGTTCAAAACAATCCCAGAGTAGGGCAAAACCGAAATTCTCGGGCCTTGCCCGGTCACGGTGACTCCCAAGTTATTTACTGCGCTCAGGGTCGGCGCAAACGCGCCAATTGAGGTGTAAATATGCGATGGGTTTTGCTGGGAACTGCTTGCCCCATCCCCAAAGCCCCAGGTCCATTGCGTCAATGGATTGCCCAGGTTGTCCGTTGCCGGACAAGTGAACTGGACCATCATCGGCGGCACGCCGTTCGTCGGAGACGCGGTGAATCGGACAAGAGGAATCGTAATGGCAGGACCTGCACCGACCACGGTCGCGCCGGTGCTGTTGATGACGGTCAGGCTGGGAAAGAAAATGCCGCCCGAGTTGTAGGTGTGGGAGGGGTTCTGCGATGTGCTGGACGTGCCATCAGCAAAGTTCCAATTCCACGCAGTAATGGAGTTACCTTGGGCATCAACTCCGGGCGAACTGAACTGAACGGATAACGGCGACGTTCCGTTTGTGGGCGTCGCTGACCAGGGGCACTGGTTCGTGAAGGGCTGAGCTGTGAGGCCGCCCGGCCCTAGAATTACCTGCAAAGGAACAACGGCTCCGGGGGTAATCGCACCCGTGAAGTTCAGTGGAGTTCCAGGTGTACCACTTTGCGAATATGAACGCACAGTCAGTTTGTAATTCCCCGAATGTGTGCCAAGCAGGAAAATCTGATAAATTCCCTGCGCCGGCTGGTAAAGGTCCACCTGGTGGGCGGTATCGCTTCCAGGAGCGCCAGTCAGATCATTGTTTTCAACCGCGTCCAAAAAATGAAATCCGCGCGGAATTTCTTCAATCACCTGGCCGGAAACGTAACCAGCGCGCCGACCCACCGGATCCACAACCAGAAGTTCCGCCGGGTTATCAACTCCGAAACCCAAGCCGCTTACATCCCCTGCGGGATCCCCAACATAGCCGCGCGTTTCAAAAACATTATTGTAACTATCCAAGGTCGTGAAGTTCGCGTGGCCCGGATCATTGATCAAGTATTGCCCATTGCGGTAACCCGTAACCACGACGAAATGGCTTGGGGCTCCGTCTTCATCGAGGTTAACTCCCACAATCACGGGGTGACCCTCCGAGAGCGCCTGGCTGAGGTACTGCAGGTCTGAAGTGCGAAAGGAATGGAATTCAAGAGTATCGCCCGAGGCATCGCGAGCAGCGGCCGTCCAGTTGACGCTGCTCCCGACGAAATCACTATTATTTTTCAGCAACGTATTGAGTGCGGCTGGATCGGTGCTGATGCCCTCGTATTTCAGAGCCATGGCCAGCGAAGCAAGGGCACAACCTTTTTGCTGGATAGTAGACCCGGAGCTGCCATAGATGTTGCTGGCCCATTTCGGATCGCCCTGGCTGAAAAGTGGCACAGACAGCACGGTATTTGTGAGGTTCACGACCGGAATGATATATCGGCCCAGGACCGCCGAGTTCAGGCTACGGTGAATCAACCCGCCGGGATTACTATCAAGAAATTGCCCTGGGATTTGCGAGCCGTGCAGCTGAAACGAGGTCCCGGGCAAACCGCTGCCGTTGGAGAACCCGACAACCGCGGAAACACCCCCCAAACCGTCCACTCCATCGCTAGCGTCGCCGGTCTCCCATTGCACCTGATCGTAGTTAAACTCGATGTCGAAGTCGCCAGGATTGCGATCCGAACGGTCGATGATTACCAACTGGAAGCTGTTGAGTTTATCGATTTCCTGGTCGAAGTAGCCCACGCCAATCCAGTTCACGCCGAAGGCAGCGTGTCCGTCCACCACATCATTGCCAAATGTGACCAGGTTGCCGCTGCGAGTATCCACATCGGCAAAAAATGGAGCAATAATGCTCGTCTCGTTGGCGGCCACTTCGAAGGGAGTAAACTCGCTTAGCGGGCCCCCGAAAGTCACATTCCCGTTATTATTCACATATAATTCAGTCAAAAGGGTGTTGTAGAAATTGATGGTAAAGCCGATTGGCACCGGCGTGGGAGTGCACGATGGCGGAACACTGGCCTGGCTGCTGGTGCACGGATAGGAGCCGTCATCGTTGACGCCGTATACCGTGGTGTTGAACCCTTGCAAATTGCGGATGGCCGCCGGTGCTCGGACGCTGCCAAACGCAATCAGTAATATCGCTCCTGCGCAACTAAGCTTATATGAGTAATTCATAGCCCACTCCCAATGTGTTCCTGCAAGATTTGAGCCCAAGCAACTGCGTCTTTGTAACCGCGCAGCATCGATCGAGTCAAGAGAAATAGGACGCCTCGCAGCCTATGGAGCCGACGGATGCCGGGCAAGCCAGGTCGTCCACAACTCCTTTTCCACGTAGAGCTCCAGGAAGACCTCCGGACGCAATTCAAAATAGCCCACCATAAGATGGCTTTGCTTCGTATCTAAATTGGCGTGCCACTGCGCCGAAACAATCATAATGGGAGCGAACGGATCCCCAATGAGATGATCCCACCAGCCTGTTTGCCGGTACTCGCGCAAGTACCAGGGCAATGGCCAATAATCACCGTCCGCCACCATCACTTTGATCAGCGTTTCGGTTCCTTGTGGCGAAGCGGCAATTATGCTTTCTACCCTCGCGACTAATTCCCGCAAATTTGGGGAGGTTTGCGCATAGATGTACGGGTTCCGCCGATCCGCCGCGTAAGTAGTATCGAGTTGCCAGGCTTGCCACGCGAGATGAAACGCACCAGCCACCAGTACCAGCGCCATCGCAATTCGTGGGAACAAATCTCGAATCCCGTTGAGCAGCACCGAAGCGCCAACACCTGCGAGCAGGACAGCGCCAAACCAAAAGTTTAGCAGGCACCAGGGTGTTTTGTACGCCAGCAGGCTGTAAAAGGCGGCGAGCAAGAATGTGTAAAGTGCCAGGAATCGCACGAAGCTGGGATTGGCATTTCCCAGTCCCTTGCGCGCAAATCCAACCCATGCGGCGATCGTCGCCAGAATTAAGATAAATACCTCGGAGAAAACCGGCCCGGCAGCCGGGTGAAACCAAAGCAACCGGTGCAGGTAGAAGGACCAGGGATGAAGATGCGGCGAAGCGCCTTCGGCTCGGCTGGCCCATGCGCGGTACGTGCGCAAGGAATCGAGCGGGCCATTTGCATTCGTAAAAAACGAGGAGAACAGGAGCAATGCCACAATGAACCACACCAACAGCCCCGCCGCCAGGTGTGCCCGGTTTAATCGCGGCGCCCTAACCGGAGGACCGCTGGCATCGAGCACTCGGTTCCACGTTTGGTTCACCAGGACCGCAACGGCGGCGGCGCCCAAAGTCAGCACGAATGTTTCCTTGGTCGCATCCATCAACCCTAGCGCTCCGCCGGCCAGCAGGATCCATCCCAGCTTGCGGCTGCGCCAATAGCGCCAGCCGGCCGCCAGTGCCAGCAGCGTGAAGAAAACCAGGAGCATCTCGTGGATGAAATAACGGCTGTAAAAAACCATGGCCGGCGATACCGCCAAAAACAACGCCGCCCAACCGGCGCCACGCGTCCCCAGGCCATCTCCGAGCAAGGGAACCAGCAGCACCAAGCCAAATCCAAAGAGCACGGTTACCAGACGAAGCCGGCGCTCACTGTAATGTTTGAAGTCTGGCGCCCCGGTCAGACGTCCCAAGGCAAGTGTTGCGTAAAACAAGCTAGGCCCATGGTGTTCGTTAGGATCGTATTTGTAGGCGCCATGTTCCCAGAGTTGGCCGAACTTAATTGCATTTACCGCTTCGTCCGTGTGCATCGGGCGAAGGCCCAAAGCCGGCAGCCGAAGGACCAGGGCGATCACAGCGGCAACCAACAAAACAAAGAGAAAGCGCCGGCTCATGAAAATAGAACCGACGGTCGGGAACTGGAAAAAAAGTGACCGCCGGACTGCAAGCGGGGACGGCAACAGTCAACCGCAACACCCGGCGGCAATCTAGGTTTCGGCTTTCGTTCTCCTGTTCGCCGTTGCCTAAGGCCAGCCAGGTCCATCATCCCTTCGCAACTTCAATACTTATTTGGCTGGCCGGCCGTAAACTTCGATTTCGGTGTATTCGTTGAGAGCACTTTCTGTGCTGCCTTTGGAATAGAACCGAATGTAGCGGCCTTTAACGCCTTTAGCGTTGATGAGCTTGCCTTCGTTGGTCTCGAAATACTGGCGGTCGGTACCCACACCAAGCCCGGCGACATTTTCCTGGTCGTTATTGAAAACTGGTTTGACGCCGTTAATAAAGTCCGGGTCATCAGAGACCTGTACAATCACCGCGCGATAAACCTTGGCGGAATTGTGGGCGTGCCAAATGACCACAGCGAACATCTCCTGCGGGCTGCCGAAATCCATCTGTACCCATTGGGTTCCTTTGCGCAAATAGATAATACTCTGTTCCGAGGCTTCCTTGTCGCCATCGACGATTTTGGCCAGCGTGTCGGCCGTTGCGTTCTTATCGCTGGACGTGATCTTAACCCCTGGTTCGGCAGCGATATTCTTCAAACCGGCGGGGATCATCATTGGCGGACGGGGCTTGTCCGACAGCGGTTCCACAAACGAGCTCAGCGGAACGTCTTTAGGCGTCCCTTTGAAGGCTGGAGCTGGGAGTTTCAGAATGAGCGGAACTTCGCCACCGGCAGCCGGAGCATCCGCTGCCAGCAGCGGCTGAGCCCAAATTACGATTGAAAGTGACGCACCGAGCGCCAAAACCAGTTTCCGAACCATTTTCATTTGCATTTTAAATTGCCGTATAAGTAAACCCAAAATCCGAATCGCCTACAAGCGTCATTCAGCAGGCCAAAGCACCGGCCTTGGTGAAAAGACGAACAGCACTGCCGTGTTATTCGAGCCTTGGCCTTAATCAGGCGCAATTGGCCTGCGAACAATCCCGCTATCCGCCAGAACGTAATGCGTTCTGGCGTGTCACACAAACTGCAATTTCGTTGTCGCGGCTTCGGGATCCCAGCCACGGGTCGGCTTGCTGGTAATCGATCCGACGTCTTTGATTGAAATTTGCCGACCGCGCGTTTTGGGCCCCTTCACTTCAACCTCATTTGGGTTGCAGGTCTGTTGATTGATTTTCTGGTATGGCGCGGGTTTGTACTTGATGTACAGCTCGGTGGGGGTGTCCGGTTCAAAGAACAGCACTTTCGATTTCGGTGGAATACAATGGTAGATCTTGTTCAGGATCGTGCCGCCAAAAGTGAAGCGCTTCAAATAAGTCGCCTCGCGGTTCGTATACGCACACGTGAATACGCGCTCGCGTTCCGGCAAGCCGCAATAAACCACATCGGGACCCACGAACAATTTCTCGGGCAGCTCGACGACCTGGTAATGGCCGTCTTTGAAGACCATGATCAACTTGTCGAATTTGGTGCAATCCACTCTAAACTCCTCACCCGAGACTTTGTGACCGAGGTAGCCCGATTCACGATCGTATGCGACTTTGAAAGCTTTGAACGCCACTTCCCGCGCATCCACCTCGTCATAACGGCTGGATTTGGTCAGCCGTGGATATTGCGGGCCGTATTTGGCCAGCAGAGCCTCCAGGTGCCCGATGACGTATTTGGTCAGGTTCTTGAGGTTCTTGCGGGTCTCACTCAAGTCAGCTTTGACCTGCTCCATCTCCTCCCTATGTTTATTGATATCAAAAAGCGAAATTCTGCGAATACGGACCTGCAGAAGCCGCTCGACATCGGCATCGACCAACTCACGTATGAGCTCTTTCCGGTAAGGCTTGAACCCGTCGCGAACGGCTGCCATTACCGTTTCGTTGGTCTTGCATTGTTCGATTCTTTTATAAATTCGCTCTTCGACAAAAATGCGTTCCAACGTTCGAAAATGCAGCTCGTCATTCAGTTTTGATTCCTTGAGCTGCAACTCCCGTTTAAGGATCTCCACGAGTTGATCCGTGTTGTGCCGGAGCACCTCCGATACCGTCAACTCCACCGGACGGTTATCCTTAATGACGACGATGCGGCTGGAGATGGTAACTTCGCAATCGGTGAAAGCGTAGAGCGCATCGACCAGTTGCTCGGCGCTGACGCCGCTGGGAGCTTTCACTTCGATTTCCACTTCCTCGGCCGTGAAATCATTGACGCTCTTGACCTTAATCTTGCCCTTGCGGGAGGCATCTTCAATTGAGCCAATCAGTGAATCCGTGGTGGTGGTCGGGGGAATTTCCTTAATAATGACGGTCGATTCGTCCTTGGTCTTGATTTTGGCGCGAACTTTGATTTCGCCGGTGCCGTCTTTATAGCCGCGCGCGTCCATCAACCCGCCGGTCTGAAAATCGGGCAGGCACTTGAATGTCTGCTTTTTGAGAATGGCAATCTGCGCTTCGAGTAACTCCGGGAAGTTATGCGGCAGGATCCTCGATGCCATGCCTACCGCGATTCCTTCGGTGCCGAGCATCAGCAAGAGCGGGAGCTTGCTGGGCAGGCTCACCGGCTCATCCCGGCGGCCGTCGTAACTGGGGACCAGCTCCGTGATCTCATCATTGAAGAGCTCCTCGCGGGCCAGCGGGGTGAGCCGGCATTCAATGTATCGAGGCGCGGCCGCGGGATCGCCGGTAAAGATATTGCCGAAGTTTCCCTGCCCTTCGATCAGGTAGCGCTTGTTCGTAAGGACCACCAGCGCGTCATCAATGGAAGCGTTGCCGTGCGGATGGTACTTCATCGTTTCGCCCGTCACGTTCGCCACCTTCATGAAGCGGCCATCATCCATTTGGTGAAGCGCCCAGAGGATGCGCCGTTGCACCGGCTTGAGGCCGTCGGCCAGATTGGGAATCGCGCGATCCCGAATCACGTACGACGCATAGTCCAGAAAACTCCGGTCGACCCGACGATGGAGCGGCAACTCGATTTTACCCGGAACAAACGGCCGATGAGCGACCGGCGCCGGAACATTTTCTGCCAGCACGTGCGTTCCCCCGTTCCCGTTCTTTGGCGATTTGGCTTTCTGCTGTTCGCCATTCCCGTTCGCAGGCAGTGGCGCAGCATTGACAACCCCGGGGGTATTATCCGGAACTTCGGGCATTGGGAGCTCTGGCTGATTCGGATTCTTTTTGCGTTTGGAGGACATCGCGAGGCGTGCTTAGAGTATTTTAACTGGAACCATCATTCTTCCACCGGCACTACAAGCTTTTCCATGATGTAGTCTTTCCGTTCCGGCGTGTTCTTGCCCATATAAAATCCAAGAATGCCAGAGGCTTCGACCTTGGGTGCATACTCCACCTGGCTGAGCCGCATTTCCTTGCCGATAAACTGTTTGAATTCCGCCGGCGAGATTTCACCCAGCCCTTTGAACCGCGTGATTTCGCAACTTTTCCCCAGCTTCGCCGCGGCGGCATCGCGCTCGGCTTCGGAGTAGCAGTAGATGGTTTGTTCCTTGTTGCGAACGCGGAACAACGGCGTTTCGAGCACGAACAAGTGCCCGTCATGGACCAATTGATCAAAAAATCGGAAGAAATAAGTGATCAGCAGGTTCCGAATATGGAGACCGTCGACATCCGCATCGGTCGCCAGGACCACTTTTTCGTAGCGCAACCCTTCGAGATTGTCCTCGATATCCAGGCTCCTCATCAGATTGTACATCTCGTCATTCTTGTACACGATATCGCGCTTCAAGTCCCACACGTTGAGCGGCTTGCCTTTCAGGACAAAGATGGCCTGACTATTAACGTCACGGCAACTTACAATCGACCCTGCTGCTGATTGCCCTTCAGTCAGGAAGACCATGGTCCCCTTCCCTTTGCCCTTGGTTTTGTTGTAGTGCTCTTTGCAATCCTTCAGCTGCGGAATTCGAATCGTGATAGCCTTTGCCCGTTCGCGCGCCAGTTTTTTCACTTCCTGCAGTTCTTTACGCAGTTGGCGTGTGTCCTGGACCTTCGCGATAATCTTTTCCGCGATTTCCTTATTGCGGTTGAAGAAGTGAAGCAATTCCTCGCGCACGCGGTTGACGAGATCCGTTCGAATTTCCGTATTCCCTAGTTTGTTTTTAGTTTGTGACTCGAAAACCGGGTCCTTAAGCCGGATGGCCACGGCGCCGACCATGCTCTCGCGCACGTCGTCGCCTTCAAACTTCTCGCGGCCATACTCGTTCACCGCTTTGAGCAATCCTTCACGGAAAGCGCTTAAGTGCGTTCCGCCGTCGGACGTGTATTGGCCGTTTACGAACGAATAAAAGGTTTCGCCGAAGCGGCTGTTGCTATGTGTGAAACAAAACTCGAGCGTCTTTTCGGCATAATGCAACGGCGGATAAATCGGTTCGCTGCCGTCTGCCTGGAGATCTTCCATCACCAGGTCCAACAGGCCATTCCGGGATGAGAACGTTTTGCCGTTATACTGCAGCTTTAGTCCGGTGTTGAGGTAACTGTAATGCCGCAACCGTTTTTCGACGTGCTCCGCCCGAAAATCGACTTTGGGAAAAATTTCAGGATCCGGCTCGAAACGGATAAGCGTGCCATCAGGGTCCTTTGTTTTGCCTTTGTGCTCTTTCTTTAGCTTGCCCTGTTTGAAAAAGGCTTCGACAAACTCACCTTCGCGAACGCTGCGCACCAGGAATTCCTTCGAAAGCGCGTTGACTGCTTTAGTCCCTACCCCGTTCAGCCCGACGCTGAACTGGAATACATCATCATTGTATTTCGCGCCGGTATTAATTTGTGAAACGCAATCAACCACTTTGCCGAGCGGGATGCCGCGGCCGAAATCGCGCACGGTTACCGCCTTTTCTTCGATATTGATCTGAATCTCCTTGCCCGCTCCCATGATGTACTCGTCCACCCCGTTATCGATGATTTCCTTAAGCAGGATGTAGCAGCCATCATCGTAATGGGAGCCGTCGCCAATTCGGCCGATATACATGCCGGTCCGCAAGCGAATGTGCTCCAGCGAGGAGAGCGTCTTGATTTTGCTCTCATCATAGACGTGTTTGTTCTCTGCCATATTTGAACAGACAGGATATCGCACGCGCTGCCAGTTGCTAGAACGAAATCCCAATCAAACCTGGAGAATTCCCTGGTATCCGCTTGCGCCGGCTTGCTCGCCCGTTCACTGTAATTCTCATGCCTGTGTTTTATGACACGCACGCCCACTTGGATTACCCTGATTTCGCGAATGAACTGCCGGCCCTGGTTGATCGTGCGACGCAAGCCGGGATCACCAAAATCATAAGCATCGGTACCGACCTCGAGAGCAGCTGGCGGGCAATAGGTCTCGCGAAATCGTTTCCCAATGTTTTTGCAGTGGTCGGGTGGCATCCTTCGGAAGCCCTGGAAGCGCCGGACGATATCCGCGCCGCACTGCGCGAGTTGGCAAGCCAACCTAAAGTAGTCGCCTTGGGCGAAACGGGCTTGGATTATCATCGGCTTCCTAGCGGCAAGCCTGAGGGCCGGGCTGGGGACGACGAGCGATATAAAAAGAAGCAGGCCGCTCTATTCCGCCAGCATCTGGAAGTCGCCGCTGAATTGGGATTCAACTGCGTCATCCATCAGCGCGATGCCCTCGAAGATACGCTCAACCAACTGCAGCCGTTCGCTGACCGGGTTCGCGGAGTCTTTCATTGCTTCGCCAACGACAAATCGGCCATGCGACGTATCCTGGCTATGGGCTCGCTGGTTAGCTTCACAGGAATTCTCACATTCAAAAACGGTCAGAACATCCGCGACACGCTGGGCGTGACGCCGATGGGTCAGTTCATGTTTGAGACGGATTCGCCATTCCTGGCCCCCGTGCCGTACCGCGGGAAACGCTGTGAGCCTGCCTATGTTAAAGAGATTTCAGAAGTTGCTGCGCAGATCAAAGGTTGCACGCTTGAAGAGCTGAGCGCGGCAACTTGCGCAACCGCGGCAGATTTTTTTAAGGCGCTGATGTAAATAACCACGAGTTTCGAGCTCCCGTTTCAAGCCAGCGCTTCGGAAAGCACTTCTGCCATATGCCGCGGATGCACGGGCGCCAGGTGCGCAATCTGGTGGCGGCAACTGGTTCCGGATGCTACAACCACGGTGCCATAAGGCTGATTCCGCACCTCACGCATGAGCGGCTCGGCAACCTTCAGAGAAAGCTCGTACTTATCCTTCATCGCTCCAAAGCCGCCGGCCATGCCGCAGCAGCCGGTGGAAAGCAGATGGACCGTTCGTTCAGGCAACCGTTCGGCGAGCCCCGCCAGGAATGCCGGGCTCATGAGGGATTTCAAATGGCAATGGGCGTGGATGATTACTTTGGCCGACTTGGGCTGAAACGCCAGCGCTTCCGGTTCCCGGCTGAGCAGTGCCTCAATGAACTGTTCGAACAAATAACACCGCGCCGCGACTAAATCGGCGCCTTCAAGCCCCAACTCGCGATAATCCTCGACGAACATGGAGTAGCAAGAGGGTTCGAGAAACAGGATGGGAACGTTCTCTTGTTGTCGCAGTAATATGTCCAGGTTATGCCGCCCCAATTGCCACGCCCGTTCCAGGTGGCCCTGGCTGAACGCGGGACGACCGCAGCATTTCCGGCCTTTCACCAGCGTCACTTCGAACCCTGCCGCTTCGAGCACGCGCACGGCAGCTATCCCGATTTGAGGTTCGTGATAACGCACGAAGGTGTCGTCCCAGAGAATTACCGCCCCGCGCGATGCCAGGGTGCCGGCGCGATGTCGCGCAAACCAGCGGTCGAATCGCTGCCGCGCGTAATGAGGCAGCGGCCGCTGCCAGGCAATGCCGAACGCCTTGGCCAGAAAACTTCGGACCATCAAAGAGTCCAACGACTTGTTCGCCAGCCAGGGGAATCGGCAGCCGAACCGGCCGAGGGTGTCAACGGAACAAAACAATCGCTGGCGCCACGACAAACCGTCGTGCTGAATCCGAGCGTGCAGGAGCTCTGTTTTCAGCAGCGCCAGGTTGACATTGGAGGGGCATTCGCTGGTGCAAGCCTTACACGCCAGGCAGTTGCTGAGCGCCGCCTCTAGAAACGGCGAAGCGAGCACGTCGCCGTTGTGGTCCGCCGCGCAGCGGCCGTCAAGTACGGCGCGAATCGTATTGGCGCGGCCGCGTGTGCTCATGATTTCATCGCCGGTCGCCAGGAATGTCGGGCACATGGTTGGCGTGAGCTTGCGGCAGCCGCCGCACCCATTGCATTGCTCCAGGTTTCGAACGAACGAGTCGTCCTTGGCGGCAAATGCCAGCATCGGCGTGAACGGCAGTGACAGCTCGCGGCTGGGCTTAATCCGTAGATCTTCGTCAATGGCAAACCGGCCGTCGGGCACTACTTTACCCGGGTTAAACAAATGGTGAGGATCGAACGAGTCCTTGATCTGCCGCATCACTCCAAGCAGCGTCTCGCCGATCTGCTCGGTTAAAAACTCGGTCCGGGCGATGCCGACACCATGCTCGGCGGCCAAGGAGCCTTTGAATTGCCGCACCAATGCAGAGACTTCGTTGGCGAGTTGACGGAATTTCCGCACCTCGGCTGTCCAGTGCAGGTTCAGAATCGGGCGCACGTGCAATAGGCCGGCGCCGGCGTGGCCATAGTAAGACGCCTCCAGATCCACACGCTGCATCAAGCGCTGCAACTCGCGCACGTACTCGGGAAGCTGCCGCGGCAACACCGCCGCGTCCTCGATGCCGGAAATCGGCTTGGCGTCGCCTTTGCGGCCGGTTAGCAGCGAAAGCCCGGCTTTGCGCAATCCCCACACGAGGTTTGCCTCTGCCAAGCTCCTAATCGTGCGCCGACGCGACCCCAGTTTCATATTCTCCAATGCCGCCAGGCGGTCTTCCACATCATCAAAGAACTCAACCGCCAGCAGCGCTTCGCAAGGCTTCTGGTTGAGTTCCAGCAAATCGCGTCCGCCCTGGAACGCACGCTGGTCCCGCGTTTCGTCCAGCAGGATGCGGTCCATATGCTCGATGGCAGCCGGCTTCAGATCCTGCAACTCCACACTCGCTTGCATCGCTTCGGTTATGGAATCGAAGAAGATTAAGCCAAGACCTTTTTTTGCCGGTACCGGGACCAGTTTGACCTCAGCTGACATAATCGCTGCCAGCGTTCCTTCGCTGCCGCACAGAAGATGATTCAGATTGTTAGATTCGCGCGCGCAGCGATCCAACCCGTAACCGGGCCGGCGTTTAAGAAGGCCCGGCGGCATCTCCTCCTGAATCGTGAGCGAGTGAAAGTAGACAAGCTCGGCGATTAGTTCGCGCTGTTTGCGGAGCGTATCGTGACCGCAGCCCACCATAACGACCTGTCCATCAGAGAGCACAACCTCCACTTCGCTGAGATGGTCATCGGTCGTCCCGTAATACGGCGCATGCGAGCCGCTGGAATTGTTGGCAATCATGCCGCCGAGGGTCGCGCGCGAACTCGAAGCGACATCCGGCCCGAATTGATACCCGTGCGGGCGAAGAAAATCATTCAATTGATCCAGGACCACCCCCGGCCCAACCCGCACCGTTTGTCGATCGAGATCCAGTTCCGTGATCTGTTGGTTGTACCGCGCAAAGTCGATGACCAGCCCATCTCCTATCGCGCCGCCCGCCAGGCCCGTGCCTGCCCCGCGAGGAATTACCGATATCCCCGCCTGCATCGCCGCCTGAATTAAGGCACTTGCCTGACGCGCGCCCCGAGGAAAAGCCACCGCTACGGGCTCGACCTGGTAGATGGAAGCATCGGTGGCATAAAGCTGTCGGGTCAGGCTATCGAAGGCGATCTCGCAGTTCGCGCTCGCGAGCGTCGCTTGCTGTTGAGCTGACGTCATTGCGCGAGTTCACCTTATCGGCGTTTGCGCAGGTTGACAATTCGGATCGGGGAGCAACGGGGTTCTGAGCGACAAAGTGCGTCTCGCCAAGATTGGAGACGCCGGGACGGCGTCCCTGCCTATCGCGTGATACAGGTGTTGGTTCAGGCCGCTTTCAGCAATCCGAGAACTTCCTCGTCAGTCGTTTGAGAGAACGCATCGTAGTAGCGCCCGACAGCATCAAAATCGGGGTCGATCAATAAAGCATTCACCTCGTCGGCTACCTTTTGCAGGCGCTCCACCGCGCTCGCCGAAGCCACGGGCGCAGCCACAGTGATCCATTCGGCGCCTTTCTCGCGTGCGGAACGCACTGCTGCTTCTGTGGTTGCCCCCGTGGCCAAACCGTCATCCACCAGCAGGACGGCTTTGCCTTTAAGACCAGGGCCTTCATGGCAATGAAAGCGGTTTTGATACCGTTCCAGTCGTTCTTTTTCCTCCGCGATAACCGCTGCGAGTTCCGTGCGGACAATTGGGTTCCTGCCTATGACTGCTTCATCCAGCACTACCACGCCGCCTTCTGCCAGAGCCCCAACGGCGAACTCGCGGTGTAATGGGTGTCCGATCTTTCGCACGATCAGCACATCGAGAGGCAAATGAAGGACTTGCGCCACTTCTGCGGCCACGACCACGCCGCCGCGCGGCAGACCCAAGACGAGGTCAGCCCGGACATTTTTGTCATTCAACCGGCGCCCCAGACGCTGTCCTGCATCTTCCCGAGAAGCAAACACCATGCATACTGATCGGCCCGATGGCGGAAAAAAGCAAAGTTTAAGTTACCAGCGTCCCTACCGCCTGCCCCATAATAATCTCTTTTAAATTGTGCGGGCGGGACAGGTCGAAAACAACGATCGGCATTTTGTTATCCATGCAGAGCGAAAAGGCTGTGGAATCCATCACCTTTAGCTGTTTCTGCAAAGCTTCCAAATAGCTGATTTGGGAATACCGGTTGGCCTTGGGATTCTTTTTCGGGTCGCTGTCATAAATGCCGTCGACCTTAGTAGCCTTCAGAATCACTTCCGCTCCGATTTCATTCGCGCGCAGCGCGGCGGCTGTATCGGTGGAGAAGTAAGGATTACCGGTTCCCCCGCCGAAAATGACCACCCTGCCCTTTTCCAGATGGCGGACGGCGCGGCGCCGGATGAATGGCTCCGCCACTTGCGCCATCGTAATGGCGCTTTGCACGCGCGTGGCCACGCCGATCTTCTCCAGAGCATCTTGCAGCGCGAGCGCATTAATCACCGTGGCCAGCATCCCCATGTAATCACCAGTCGCCCGTTCAATGCCCCGCTCGCTCCCGGGCAACCCGCGAAAGATATTGCCGCCTCCAACCACCACCACGACCTGCACTCCCAGATCGCGCACCTCTCGGATCTGCTCGGCCATATTTCGGACCGCATCTGGCGAGATTCCAACCCCCGCTTCGCCGCCCAGGGCTTCACCGCTCAATTTGAGCAGAATTCGGCCGTACTTTGGGTGCTGTGCGGTTTTTGTGGTGGGTTGGGCTGGCATTGTCAGCCCGTATGTAACAGGGCTTGCCGGGAAGTCAAACCTACAAAGACAACTCACCAGAATTCAGTCCGCTTCGCTGAGTTCTCATGCCGGGCGAAGAGGACGGTATTCTATCCGCTGTGCTACAGAGTGCGCCAAAACCAATGCACACGACGCAAACCGACGACCAGCACCCTTGCGCAGGGTTTCACCAGCGTGGCTCAGGCACTTTTGAGCCGCAAGTAACTGCGCAGCCATGCCCCGAACGACCACTGCGCCGGCGCAACTGCTTCGGCAAGGACCGGCACGTGGAGAAAACGCCGCAACTCCGGCTTGATGCGGTCTGCGTTCAAGACCACGCCGGTACTCACGAAATCTACGCCCGCGTCCACCAGCGCCGGCTCGTTCGCGGCTGAGAGCGTCGCGGCAATAATCGGAGTCGAGTGTTGCTGGCGGAGCAGACGGATCGCCCGCAACACCTCTGCGTTTGTTACCATGGCCCCTCTTCGGCTCGGCTCAGCGAGCAGGTGATCGGCAGTGATCAAAATCAACGCCAGCCCGTCACGCGAGCCGTAATTGACCAATTCGTCGATGCGGGCAGTCCGAGTTATGTCGACCACCGCCTGCTCGTAACAAACATCCAGCACCATCGCCTGGAGGCCATTACTGGTTCGGCGTTCAGCGCTGGCTAACAGAACATTAATGCGTCGCATAAGATTTTCTCTTTTTGTTTTAGCACCACGGTTGCCACCCGCAGGTTTGAGAAAGCTAGTCCTCATTTGAAAATTATCAGGGACTTAGGAATGACGTGTCCAATTCCTGGGCACGGAACTCCCTTTGGGTTCTGCAGAAGTTGAGAAAAAGATAATCCTGGCACTGGCCGGTTTAACGGCCAGCGATGCTGAAGCAGAACTAGCCTAAGACCGCAGGAAGCAACGTGAGGAGTTCATAATTTGCAAGGCTTTTCAAAATGATTCAGAGACTCCTGATACGGTCGTCTCCTGCAATTCTTGGGAAACTATCGCTCGCGCCGGTGGTCTTAAATCTCCGCTTCGTCTTCGTGCATGTATACCGAGACATTCTCGACACCTTCGGTGGCAGCTAACTCGGACTGCAGATCGCTCGAACGATACGCATCGCGCAGCAGCACACGGTACGTAAGGTCCACTCCGCCTTGGGCGGCCCGTCGTTCGCTCGCCAGATCCAGGCGCAAGGCGTGGCGCTGCAGCACTTGCTTGAGCAAGGCTAATTTCGCCTGAAAATCACCCGTGACGCGCAAGGACAGCACCGCATCATACCTGCGCCGCGTGCCAAAACCCATAAAGCGCACCAACAGAAATGCCGCTGCAATCCCAAAAGCGGCCAGCAGAGTGATGGAAAAACGCATCGTGCCCACCGCCATCCCTTCCATGATGACCCAGAGAATGAAACTGGTGTCGCGCGTATCTTTCAAAACATTTCGAAAGCGCACGACACCGAACACGGCCAACAGCC
Source organism: uncultured Verrucomicrobiota bacterium (assembly GCA_964623885.1). Lineage (GTDB taxonomy): Bacteria > Verrucomicrobiota > Verrucomicrobiia > Limisphaerales > UBA8199 > CAZUVM01. The sequence goes on along the minus strand of CAZUVM010000202.1, from coordinate 9,633 downwards.
CGAAGGCAACGAGCAAACTGGCCGCCATCGATGCAATCAACATAGCCACAATCAGCGGCAGCACCGCCAATGCCCCAACGAAGGTGCGCGAATACGAAAGCGATTCGTGCGTCCACATATAGACATAGCCGATGAACATCCCGACCGTGAACGCCATCACGATCATGAACAGGATCGTTCGGATGTCCGGTGCGCCGGCCCAGTCGGGCCGCAGCAAAGAGTCAAACAAGTCGTTCATAAGACCAGGTTTTCTTCCTGCTCGGGCAGCACCCGCCGTTTCCAGTGGAGTTGCTGCGCATAGATGCAGGCGGAATATTTGCAGACAGGAGTTTGCCTGAGATTAAATAATCTGGCCATTTCAAACATCCAGCGCGGTGCCTGATTATCGAACTTCAGCTCCAGAATGACCCCGTCCTTTGGCAGCGGGGCAAGGTATGGCGGCAAATACGGATGCCAACCTCGCTTCGGAACCTCGAGTCGCCCGCTTCCGTCATAGCTGCTGCCGTGAATGTAGCGGTCGAGCGTGACCCGCAATTCTTCATCGTCCGGAGCCTCGTAAATCTCGCGGTAATAGGACACGTAAATGGCCCCGCGCGCCGCGATAGTATTGGCAAAGCCCCAGAAATCCTCGTTCACATCCTGCCGGCGCTTGCCTTTGGCCAGGTGATTGTTGTCCGCCCAATACGGTTGGTTGGGCCAACCGCCCAGCAGGATTTGTCGCACGCCCTCCCGGCTGATCATGGCTCGATCTTTGCAAATCACTTCGCTGACCCGGCGCTTAATCTCCAGAAACGCCGGTCGCTCCCATTCACCGTCGTAAAATCGAATCCGAAGCTTCATGCGGTTCTTGTGCCCGGTATAGGACTGGCGAAACAGGAAAAAATCTGGCGAATCCAAGTACAGACTGATTACCGGGTGACCACGGATAGGGCCCGAGCCATTGTGCGGGGAAGGACGCAAATAACTGCTGACGAAATCTGCCACTGCCACCGCCCGCGCCTCCTCGATGACAAATTTCAGCTCATAGCGTGAACTGCGGCCCATGAATCAATTGCTCACCCGGCTCGTAGCCCCGCTACCGGTGAACGGCGGGGTTTCTTTTGGAACCGCCGCGCCTCGTGCATCAACACTTCACTGGCGAAACGAATGCATTCGATCGGTCTCGGGCTGAACACGGTTTCTTTGCCTAGCATCACGGCGTCGGCGCCTTGCCGCGCCATCAGCGACAAATCGGATAACTCGGCCCGTTGGGGCAGGCCGGTGTCGGCGAAGGTCTCGAGCACCTGTGTCGCGACGACAACGATCTTTCCCGCGCGACGCGCTGCCGCCACGAGTTTTTCCTGCACTTCGGGCAAGTGAATGTAGCCGACCGCCAGGCCGAGATCGCCGCGCGCGACCATAATCCCATCCGATTCGGCGATAATCTCTTCAGCGGCATCCACTGCCGCTACCGTTTCAAACTTGGCCATCATCAAGACGGCCGCGCCCAGTTCAGCGTGAGCTTCCGCGCGGCTGTCCCGGACGTCCTGCGCTGAGGCGATCAGTGACAAAGCGATCCAATCCGGTGCCAGGTCCTCCGCCGCAAAAGATTTAAGCAGCGCCTGGTCCAGCGGCGTCACCGCACGGAATGGGCTGGGGCTATCCGGCAGAAAAAGTGAATTCGAAGATTTAAGCGGCACTGTCCCTTGTATCATGCTGGCCAATACCCACGGCCCGCGCAATTCGTCCACGATAAAATTGATGCGCCCGTCACAGAACCACATTCGTTGGCGCGGAACCAATTTGCCCAGGAGCTCGGTCAGGCCCGGTAGCGGCACAGGGAAGACGCCGTTCTCCGCCGGACCATTGCTGCCGGCCTCAGGATCCCAAAACAGCACCTGGTCACCCTCCTTGAGCCGAAGTTCCTGCATGGTGCCGGTCCGCGGACGCGACGACGGCAGGTCGAGCAGCAATTGAACGGGAATTTCTGTCTCGGCGGCTGCGGCCCGAACCGCCTGAGCGTTTGCCAGATGTGGTCGCTGCCGATACCCGCAAGGCAATCTGAACCATCGCGCCCCAGCTTCGATCGCCCGGCGCAAGTCCTCCGGTTTCTCCAGCGTCGGCCCAATCGTGGCCATGATTTCGGGAGCCTTAACCGTGCTGGCTTTGCTTCGAGGTGACTTGCTGCGATTCACAATAAGTTATTTGTCGACCGACGGCGGCCGATTTTCCGCCTTGCCATAACAAAAATAGACAAAGCTCAGGGTCTTCGTCAAGAACCCTTCATGTTTGCGCCAGCATTAGTCGTACCCGTTGGTTCGATTCTCCGATTAAGTTAACCTTTGAAAAACCCGCCTGGCGCCCCAACTCGCGAGCCTGCGCAGCCGTCAGCCAGTGTTTTTCTTTAGCCGAATGTGCCGAGTGCCGGCGTCCAAACACATTCAGAAAATCAAATATGATAAACCCACCCGGAACCAGCGCGCGTCGCGCCGAACGCAGCAAAGATACGCCCAGTCGCGCGCCATAATGCGAAAGCAAGACGCCCCTGGAGAGCACCACTCCGGCCTTGGGACAAATGGCGTCGAGATGGAATCCATCGCCGATGATGAACTTCACCCGCTGCAGTTTCTTGCTTCGCGCAGCCCGGATCATGCCGGCGCTGATATCAACACCGATGCCCCAGGCAAAGGAGCTCATGACCTCCGCGAGCACCAGGCCCGTGCCGCAACCCGCATCAATAACCCCATTGGCCTGACAAAACACCTTTCGATGAGCGAGGATCTCATTCACATCGGTGAGGAACCTTGCGTAAGCTTCATCCTCATTCAGGTGGCAGGAGGGGTCCCGCAAATTACGGTCCCAGGCTGCCGCGCGAGCGTCCCAACGTTCAGCGATAGCAGCGAGGTTCCGTTTTACATAGACCGGTTTGAGAGTCACATGCGAATCTCCCCCTTTAGTGCCGCGCAAGTCGCGAGCAGTTCGGAGCAGCCCGGGTATTCCCGCCAATGCCAACGCTCAGGAATGCCCAACTGTGTGGCAATGATGCGCCGCACCAGTTGCGTCGGCACATCACGACCGTCGTACGTGTGCCGTGTCCCGTCGTTTTCCTGCACGAACAAATAACCGTATTCCTGTTTTTTGAGTTGAGCCAGGTCCGCCAGACCGGAGACCTGTTTGTGGCGGCGTTCCAGTAAATGAGGATGCACCCGGACTTTCGCCGGAAAAATATTCAAATGCGCGTGGTCTACGCAACAGACGCCTTTGCCGGCTAACGGTGCCGGCCCATGCTCAAACACCAGCGGAGCCACGCCCCAGTGCTTGCGCAACGCCTCGCCAATTACTGACACCAGCCGTTCCAGAAGGTCAAACTGTTCCGATCGCAAATGCGCCATCGACAACATATGTTCCCGCGTCAGTACCAGCAGTCCGCCTTCAATGAACTCACCCAATGGTGGCATGACAATGAAGTCCTTGTCCTCATAAACGACTCGGGATGACAATCGCTCGCCCAGCATGCTGGCGAAAATGCTCAGACCATCACCGTCGAATTCGGCGCAAAACGGACATTCGTAGCTGCGCATGGTTTCTGTTACGTTCTACCAGGAGCGCGTCGGGAAAATGGTGACGGGCCGCGAGCGGTCCTCGCTCGCAGCGGCGTATCCAGCGGGAATGCGTGCGTAATCAGGGCCGCAGCCTGGTCAGCTACACGTTGAGGGCTGGCCTCGTCGACGTTGAGAAATTCAATTCTACGAGCGTTCCGGCTCAGCCAATGGTAAAAGGATTGTTCTTGAGCATGGAATCTGACGTCAGCCGTAAGATGATCCAGCGCCTGAGCCTCGTAACCCTTCCTGGCAATTCGGTGCTGGCAGGTCTCGAACGAAGCCTCAAGCACCACCGTCAGGTCAGGCACACTGATGCCGCGGGCCACAGGTTTCAACATTGCCAATACCGCAGCGAGCCGCGGTCGCGCTTCAGCAGCATGCACTGCCAAGGTCGACCACAGCGACCTGTCCATGATCACCAAACGCTCGGCCCTCGCCTTAACGGCTCGCATTTGCTCGAGGCACCCGCTCAGGAAAAACATTGCGGACGCAACCCAATCCGCGTCGCGAATCATGCGCCCCTTTAATGCCTTGGAAAACCAGGCCGGCGGTGTGCCCAGGCATGTATAGCTTCCAAAACGGCGACCGAGCCGACGGCACAAAGTTGTCTTGCCCGCTCCGTTCGGTCCTTCAATTGCAACTACAAAGGGAGTCCTGCCATTGACCGGTGCAAATTCGGGCAGCTTGAACCCCCGGTACTTGTTCATACCGCCAGCGCCTTCTCCAGTCCGGTAGGGACATTGTCCTCGGCGTCCCCATGTTGCTTTAAGCCGTTCATACTGCTAACGCCTTCTCAACCGGCCGGAACACGTTCATCGATTGGCGGCAGAGCGGAGTTGTGTAAATATATTGGCTGCCAGGAGCCGCTTGATCGCTGCTGACATAACCCGCTGCTTCGAGGGCCTGGCCCGTCGCAGCCAACAGCTCCAGCAGTTGGGCCTGGCTCAAGTAATCGAACTGAATATTGCCGTCCAGCCCTCCGTAACAAAAGCTCTCAAACGATTTTCTATCGGCAATCCGAATGCCGAATTGCTCCGGATTGGTATAATAAACCGTCCCTGGAAACGGGATGAGCTGGTGAATCGAAATCTCATGCGGCCTTAAATCCAGCATGAAGGGGATTGACTCATATTGCTCCTCAATCGTGCCCGGCAGACCGTAGATCCAGCCTGTCTTTACTCGAAGCCCGGCTTCGATGGCCGCCCGCACGCCTTTGCGGATCTGGTCAGTGGTCATTCCTTTGTGCGCGCTGCGCAGGATTGCGTTGGAACCGGATTCGATGCCGAGGTACACGCGCTGGCAATCGGCTGCCCGCATCGCCGCTGCGACTTCAGGATCCAGCCGGTCGGCCCGTAATTGCCCGATCCACCGCACCCCGACCCGCCGCGCCGCGTAGGCGCGGCAAAATTCCAGGATTTCGTGCTTTCGCAGTAGAAAGATGTCATCGGCGAAAAAGATCTCCCGTGCGCCGTGCGCGTCGCGCAAATGCTCGATCTCCGCAATAACGCGTTCGTGCCAGCGCACCGCCACTCCGTCGCTTCGCACGGTTCCGGTGTAATTGCAGCAGAACGAGCAGTGATACGGACACCCGCGTGATGCCAACATCGAATGATGTGTGTAGCGGTCCAGGTTATACAGATTCCTATCCACGAACGGCAACTCATCCAACGCCGTCACTTTGGATTGCCCCGGCGTCCGCACGGCCATGCCCTCCGGATTGCGATAGACCAATCCGGCCAGGTGGGACGGATCTTTTCCCGTCTCGAAACAATTTGCCAACTCGGCAATTACCGGTTCGCCTTCCCCCAACACCACAGCGTCGGCTCCGTCCCTCAGTAAATCCTCCGGGAACAACGTCGCATGCACACCTCCGGCGATTATTTTCGCTGTAGGGTTCAGCTCTTTCAGGCGCGGGATTTGGTGTCGCGCTACCGGGTAGTTCGGAGTGATCACTGAAAAACCGATAAGTTCGGGCTCAAATTCGCTCGAAAGCTGCAACAATCTGGCATCGTCTATACCCTCGACGTTCTGGTCAAAGATGCGGACATCGTGTCCGGCTTGCTTAAGCAGCGTTCCCAGAAATCCAACGCCCAGCGGATACTCCCGGTACATCTGCTTAGGGTTGAATGACCGCGGAACTACAAACAACACGCGCATCATCGTCCTCCAGCATGGCTGAACGCCATCGGTTCGGCTTGGACTAGCACCTGCCGGACAGCAGGAATGTCGCACGTGTACAAATGCAAAGAGCTGATAAAACCGGTTACATTCCCGGCCGGCAGGCCTAAACTGCCGGCGACCCGGCGCGACATCAGCGCAACACAGAGGCCATCTGCATAGAACTTGTTATACACATCCTGTCCGCGGGCAAAATAGGTGGTTTCAACTCTCTCGGCTCGAACCAAAAACTGGATCACGTTAATGCAGGGAACCTTGCCATCACCGACGCCGCAGAGCGTCAATACCGCTCGCTTGGAAAGCCTCTCCTTACGCAGCAAGCCAATAACGTCTTCCAAATCACCGCGACCTCCCGGCCCCTTCATCAGCGCCGCGTAGCTATGACCGAGCGCGTTAGGTTCGTTGGTGAAAAAAACCTTTTGCATGTCGGCGATCAACTGGGTATTGCCAAATCGCGCCAGCAAAATGTCCGGCTCATTGTCCGCCGGAAACGCTGCTTGAACATTCAATAACTCAGTGGCCTCGTCGCCCAGAGGATCCCCGTCGTTTAACGTACGCTGGAGCAAGTTGATCCAAGCTTCTCCGAGCGATTGAAACTTCAGCGTCGGCATTGAGTTTTTATTTGCGGTGGCAAGAATAGCAATTTGTGCGCCGCGGCTAAGCTCTTTGCTACCACGTGGGTAGGCCGCAAACGACCGCCTTTATAATGAAACTTTGCTCCAAAAAGTCAAGCCGACCTACGGAGTCGAACTTCCGTTGACTTTCTATTTACCTTTGCCACTCTCCCCCAACGATGAGATCGATGCTCATCACCTTAAAATGCTATGAATCGTTCCATCTTCACTCGCCCTGAACCCGGGAGGTTCCAAAGCCTGTTTTTCCTCAGCACTGCCCTGCTACTTGCGCCGACAGTCACAAGCGCGGCAGAAGCAACGACACCGGCACCGCGCGAACGTGTTTCTTTCTATAACGACTGGCGGTTTATGAAGGGCGACCCCGGCGGCGAGACCAACCTGGATTATAAATCGCTCAGACCTTGGTTGCTCACCAGCGCGCCTGAATTGAGCCTCAACACGCCGCCGCCGGCCAAGCCGGAGGGAGAATTGCCGGAGGTAGCCACTGCTCAGCCCGGTTTCGATGATTCCGGCTGGCGGCAACTTAACTTGCCGCATGACTGGGGTATCGAGGGGCCGTTCAAACAGGAATACCCAGGCGAAACCGGCAAGCTTCCCTGGTGGGGTATTGCCTGGTATCGCAAACATTTCCAAAGCCCGGGCGGTGACCAGGGCAAACGGGTTTTCCTGGAGATGGACGGAGCCATGGCTTACGCCGCGGTTTGGTTGAACGGCAAATTTGTCGGCGGCTGGCCGTATGGTTACGCATCCTGGCAACTGGAACTGACGCCTTACCTGAAGCCCGGAGCCGACAACGTGCTGGCGGTTCGGCTCGATAATCCGCCCGATTCATCGCGCTGGTACCCAGGCGGCGGCATTTATCGGAATGTGTGGCTTACCAAAACCGCTCCGATTCACGTCGGCCATTGGGGCACTTTCATCACGACTCCCGAAATCAATCGAACAGCCGCTAAAATCGATCTGAAGGTGACGGTGGATAACCAGTCCAATGCCGAAACGCCGGTCCAGGTCGTAAGCCATGTTTATGAGCTAAACTCTTCCGGGCAGCGATTCGGCCGGCCAGTCGCAACCCTTGCTGCAGCTAACCTGAACATCCAGGCGAATGCGTCCGCGACGGCCGAACTTACTGGTTCCGTGGCCAACCCGCGGCTGTGGAGCGTGAGCCGGCCGAACCGGTATGTGGCCGTTACGACCGTTCAACAAGGTAATTTGCTCCTGGACGAGTACGAAACGCCCTTTGGTATCCGCACCATTCAGTTCACAACGGATAATGGGTTTCTGATCAATGGTGAGCGGGTCGCCCTGAATGGCGTTTGCGATCATCATGACCTGGGCGCGTTAGGTTCGGCGCTTCATGTCCGCGCGCTTGAACGCCAAATCGAAATCCTGCGGGACATGGGCTGCAACGCCATCCGCACCAGCCATAACCCGCCCGCTCCGGAGTTGCTCGAAATCTGCGATCGGCTTGGCCTGGTGGTCATGGATGAAACGTTCGATTGCTGGGTTCGCGGCAAGAAGCGCAACGATTATCACCTCTTGTTCCCTGATTGGCATGAAAAAGACACTCGCGCCTTAGTGCGGCGCGATCGCAATCATCCGTGCGTGATTCTATGGAGTATTGGTAACGAGATCCCGGAGCAAGGCTCACCCGCCGGTCATAAAGTGGCTGCGGAACTTGCGTCGATCGTGCATTCAGAAGATACCACCCGGCCGGTCACAGCCGCCTGCAATGATACGCGTGCCGCGTATAACGGGTTTCAAAAAACCGTCGATGTGTTCGGATACAATTACAAACCGCGGGAGTACGGCAAGGCTCGTGATGCCAATCCCAACCTCCCGATCTTTGGCAGCGAAACCGCCTCCTGCATCAGCTCCCGTGGCGAGTACTTCTTCCCGGTTAGCACCAACAAAAATGGTGGCAAAGCCGATTTCCAAATGAGTTCGTATGACCTCTATGCTCCGCCGTGGGCGACACCGCCGGATTGGGAGTTTCACGGCCAGGACGAATTCCCGTTTGTTGCCGGGGAGTTCGTCTGGACCGGCTTCGATTATTTGGGCGAACCCACACCCTACAACGGTGATACGAGCAACCTGCTGAATTTCACTGACCCTAACGAAAAAGCCCGAATGCAAAAAGAGCTCGACGAGATTGGCAAAATCCGAGTCCCGTCGCGCAGTTCTTATTTTGGCATCATTGACCTCGCGGGATTCAAAAAGGATCGCTTTTATCTGTATCAGGCTCGCTGGCGTCCGGATTTGCGCATGGCCCATATTCTGCCGCATTGGAATTGGCCCGAACGCGTCGGCAAGGTTACACCCGTGCATGTGTATACCTCCGGTGACGAAGCCGAACTTTTCCTCAATGGCAAATCCCTGGGCCGCAAGAAACGCGGGCCGTTCGAATACCGCTTGCACTGGGACGACGTTGTTTACGAACCAGGCGAACTCAAGGTCGTTGCCTACCGCAATCGCAATCGCTGGGCTGATGACAGTGTCCGCACCACCGGGCCGGCCACAAAGCTCCTCCTTCAACCCGACCACGGCACCATCCATGCCGATGGCCAGGATCTTTCGTTTGTGACAGTCACTATCTCGGACTGGGCCGGACGCCTCGTGCCACGCTCTAAAAACCACGTTGCCTTCTCCGTCACAGGCCCGGGCGAAATTGTGGCGGTAGACAATGGTGACGCCACCAGTTTCGAGCCGTTCCAAGCCAAGGAACGCAACGCCTTCAACGGTCTTTGCCTCGTTGTGGTTCGCTCGACCGGCAAAGCCGGCTCCATTTCGCTAAGCGCCAGTTCTCCGGGCCTGCAAACCACCGAAACTAAGATTAAAGCCAAATAAAGCACGCGTATCGGCAGGGACGCCGTCCCTAAACACCAAGTTAGCGGAAAAACGGGACACAGCTCAGGGAACACCGACAAGTTCCATGAGCGTATTGGCGTCTCACCCGCTTACAGGAGTAAGTTACCGGCTTCTTCTCCATCTGACCTTGCGGCTTACGCCTGCAACGACAAACCTTGCCGTGTCTAAACTGTCTAGTTTCAAGGCAGTTATCGCTTCCATACCGGGCCAGAAAACTGCTTTTTGGCTATTTCTGGTCTGGTTCGTGCTCTCCTAAAACCTGGAAATCCATTCTCTGAATGGACCTTTGTGCCCGTCGCCGGCAGCGATGGGTTCTGAGAATGGTTGCCCTGCAGATAAATCCATGTGAGCGTGACGGTACCAAGAAACATGAG
>CAZUVM010000201.1:0-11811 GCA_964623885.1 uncultured Verrucomicrobiota bacterium | reverse complement strand
GTCATGAATCGAGCACGGGCCGACCACCACCAGCCAGCGGGGATCCTGTTGCTGCAGAATCGCCGTCACGCTGCGGCGGTTGGCCACTACCGCCTGGTTGGCAGCCTCTGTGGTCGGCAGCTCCACCTTCAGCGCGCGCGGCGTCAACAGCCGGACCACTTCTCGTACCCGCAGGTTTTGCGTAGGCAACATCGGCCCACAGTATACGCATTTCGTCAGGAGACGGAAGACCGAAAGCGCCGGGCTATGGCTAGGTTAAGACGGGCGGACACGGCCCCAGTCCGATCGAGTCGGGTAAATCAACCGTGGGGGACGAGCCCCGCATCGCGTAGCGATAATCTGAAATTAGCCGAGGCGCTTGAGCCCCCGGAATAACCGTATGAATTACTGCACCGTCGCGTAGCGACGGCTGAAAGGTCGCACCCAATCCGTTGCTTGGGCGGTGCATATTTTCATACCACGCACATTCCACTTGCCTCCAAAAGGCAATTTCGACTATTCTAGGGCGTCAAGCCACAAAACAGCAAAATACCTATGGACGCCGATCTTCTACACTATATCACCGGCGAAGAAGTTCACGCCGGCGATCGCATCCAGCGCAACGGTGAATACGCGACCGTGGTATTCGTGAGCAACGGCGAATCGGAGGAGTTCGCTCCCGGCTACGAAGATTACATCGGCAGCGACCGCGGCGTGATGGTCTGCGATGACGATGGCGGAGTTAAGTTCCTCGGCGAGCCCGACGAGATGCTGGAGTTCGTCGACCGGGGCTGAGCCGAACGCCAAAGCTCGACGTTCGACGTTCGCAAACGAATCTCGGTGATCTGCGGTCACCGGACCGCGAGACGTCCCGGCTCGCAGCGGCAACGAGGGGGAACGACACGTAACGCGGGCGTCCTCGCCTGCAGGTTGTGTCGGCGTCTCGCCGCACAAATATTCGACGTTCGACCTTTCTCATCTGTGTTTATCTGTGGTTAAACTGAATTGTTCCGGCTAAGTTCGAAGTTGGGCGTTCGAAGTTCGACGTTCGCAAACGAATCTCGGTGATCTGCGGTCACCGGACCGCGAGACGTCCCGGCTCGCAGCGACAACGAGAGGGGAACGACACTTAACGCGGGCGTCCTCGCCTGCGGGTTGTGTCGGCGTCCCGCCGGCACAAATATTCGACGTCGGCCTTTTTCATCTGTGTTTATCCGTGTGAATCTGTGGTTAAACTGAATTGTTCCATCTCAATGCCATTTTTATGTTCTTAATATTCCTGCCAGCTTCGGTTGCGGCCTGCCGCGCTTTGCAGCCACTAACTTGCTTCCCTTCCTCTCTTCCGTTATTGTCCGCGGCCGAATGAGGCCCAGTCCCTGTCCAGGACTAGCCATTCGCAATTATGTCCGAAACCTACATTCAGAATCTTTTCGCCGAACGCATTGGCGGTCGCCAATACGGCAAGTCGCAGGCGATCTACAAATTCGAGAAAATCAAACGCGCCAAGCGCGCGGCCATGGCGGCGCATCCCGGAGCGGAGATTATCGACATGGGCGTTGGCGAACCCGACGAAATGGCGTTCCCCGAAGTGGTTGGCAAACTCTGCGACGAAGCACGGAAACCTGAGAATCGCGGATATGCGGACAACGGCGACGCGGTCTTGAAAGAAGCGGCAGCGCGTTACCTCGAACGGGTTTGTCGCGTAACGGGGATCAATCCGGAGACGGAGATCCTGCATTCGATCGGCAGCAAGGCGGCGCTTTCGATTCTGCCGGCCGTGCTCATCAACCCGGGAGATTACGTCCTGATGACCACGCCGGGTTACCCGGTGTTCGGCACGCACGCCAAATATTACGGCGGTCTCGTGCACAATCTGCCGCTGACAGAGGCCAACCAATTCCTGCCTGACCTGGAGAGCGTGCCAGCGGACGTGCTGGAAAAGGCCAAAGTCCTGGTCCTCAATTATCCGAACAACCCGACCGGCGCCAGCGCCACGCCTGAGTTCTTCACCAAAGTGGTCGCGTTTGCAAAAAAGCACGACTTGGTCGTAATCCACGATGCGGCGTACGCAGCCCTTGTGTTCGAAGGTCGTCCGCTTAGTTTCCTGGCCACGCCAGGAGCCAAAGACGTCGGACTCGAACTCCATTCGGCGAGCAAAAGCTTCAATATGACCGGCTGGCGTTGCGGGTTTGTGGCGGGGAATCCGTTGTTGGTGAAGGCATACGGGGACGTGAAAGACAATACGGATTCCGGCCAGTTCCTGGCGATTCAGCACGCCGCCGCTTACGGTCTGGATCATCCGGACATTACAGAGAAAATCGCCGCGAAATACTCGCGGCGGATGAGCGCGCTGGTACAGGTGCTGGGCCGGGCAGGATTCCAGGCGCGCAAACCCAAGGGTTCGTTCTTTCTTTATGTGCGCGCGCCAAAAGCAGCCGTCAAACCGGATGGAAGCCGCATCCAATTCCAAACGGCGGAAGATGTCTCGCAATGGCTGATCACCGAGAAGCTCATCTCCAGCGTTCCGTGGGATGACGCCGGACCGTACCTGCGCTTCAGTGTGACATTCGTCGCGAAGAATGAATCCGATGAGCAACGGATCTTGGGTGAGATCGCCAAGCGGTTGGGCGATGTGAAATTCGAGTTCTGAAGATCGTAATGAGTCTCGTCGCCGCGGTAATCGCCGGACTATTGTTCGCCAAATGGGCGGTGCAGCTCTGGCTTGATTGGTTGAACCGGCGCAACGTGCTCGCGCATTCGGGCCCTGTCCCCGAGGCTTTCCGCAGCATCATTGACGAGCCCACCTACGCCAAAACCGTGCAATATACTTTGGCCAAAGGGCAGTTGCATCGCATCGAGCTGACCTATGATGTTATCATCCTCGCCCTGGTGTTGTTCAGTGGCGTGCTGCCCTGGAGTTTTGACTGGTTCCAACACAAGTTCGGCGCTGCCGCATGGTCAATGGGCGGTTACCTTTTCATGGTCGGCCTGGCGCTGTCACTACCTGGTCTTCCTCTGGAATGGTATGCGCAATTCATTTTGGAAGAGAGATTCGGGTTCAATACTTCAACCCAAAAGACGTGGTGGCTCGACCGGCTAAAAGGGTTGGTGCTGGGATTGGTCTTAGGCTATCCGCTGCTGGTGCTGGTGCTGAAGCTGGTCGATTGGATGGGAGCTTGGTGGTGGTTTTGGGCCTGGGGCGCGTTGCTCGTTTTCCAATTGCTCATGTCGGTCCTGGCGCCGGTGCTGATTCTGCCGTTGTTCAACAAATTCACGCCGCTGCCTGAAGGCTCGCTGCGCGAACGCCTCCTCAAACTCGCCGACGAAACTCGATTCCGCGCTCAAAGCATCCAGGTGATGGACGGTAGCAAGCGTTCCCGGCACTCGAACGCCTTTTTCACAGGGTTCGGACGATTCCGCAAAATCGTCTTGTTCGATACGCTCGTCCAGCAGTTAGCTGAGCTGGAACTGGCGGCCGTGTTGGCGCACGAAATTGGGCATTACAAAAAACGGCACATACCCAAGATGCTGGCGGCATCCGCTGCCGGTTCGCTGATTGGATTTTATTTCGTGGCCTGGCTGGCAAGGCAGGACTGGTTTTACACGAGCTTCGGGTTCAGCGCGGGCAATGTCACCCCGGCGCTGCTGCTGTTCGGGTTGCTCGCGGGCTTGTTCACTTTCTGGCTGTCGCCGGTAGCGCACTGGTGGTCGCGGCGTTACGAATATCAGGCCGACGCCTTTGCCGCCGGGGCCATGCGCGAACCGCAGTCATTGATCGGCGCGCTGCGGAAGCTAAACGAAAAAAACTTGAGCAACCTCACACCGCATCCGCTCTACAGCAGCTTCTATTATTCCCATCCGACCCTGCTCGAACGCGAAACCGCCCTGCTAAATACCGAACCGCGAGACGTCCCGGCTCGCAGCAGCAACGAGGCGTAGCGCCGGCCTCCTCGCCTGCGGGTTTTGGCAGCGTCTCGCTTCCAGTCTTGCAGCGCTTGCCGACGTTCTCTCTATCGGCCGTCGATGCTACGCGCCATTCACGATGCAAACGCAATTCTGACCGCCAAACTGATTAGGTTGGTGGTCGCGACATTGCGGGTCATCGCGCCAGTGTCCATCGACCAGGAGCCGATACTCGTACCTGCCCGGCTCGAGTGAAACCGTCTTTTTCCAAACGCCCGTTTTGTCTTTCTTGAGGCTGATAGGCGCCTGTTGCCAGCCCGTAAAGTCCCCCGCCAACTGCACGGCTTGCGCATCGGAGTCGGTGAAGGAGAAGGTTACTTTTTGCTTTTTAGGTTTTGGCATTGAACACCTCAATCTGGTTTTGTTCAGCCAACTAACCAGAACAGTGCTACCGGCCCCCCTGGAGCGTCAAGATGAAATTTGACTCTGGTGCCGGACCGCGAGACGTCCCGGCTCGCAGCAGCAACGAGGGTTATCTGAGCCGAGGCATGTGGAGCAGAGCGCAGGCTTCAGCCCCTGAGGCGTCTTGTGAATTCCGTGTTGCTGACTATTATCTACTTAGGCCGAAACCTTCCGTACTGAATAGGTAGTTAAGCTCGGTTCCTGCATTCGGCCGTGAAGCTGTGAAACAACTACGCGATATGGGTTTGGGGCTCCTTTTTGGGCTGGTGAGCTTGATGGTGTCCCTGGTCATTACGTGGATGGCTTGGGAGCTTTTCGTATCCGGGCGCGCGTTTCAATGCACCGACTCCGGTTTCGACGCAGCCTTTTGGACGAGTGCGGGCACACACCAGTCCGCCGGCGATATCATTTTGCCGGGCTGGACGTGGGAAAAACTCCGCCTGGTAAACGGCATATACACCATTGTGTTCTTCGGCCTCTGGATTCTCGGAACCATAGTTCCCTGGCGCATTGCGAAATCGATTCTTCGAGATTACTAACCATGCAACCTGCTCGAACGGGAATCGGCGCTCTTAATATCGCACCGCGAGACGCCCCGGCTCGCAGCGCGTACTATTCGCCCGGACCGCGGGACGTCCCGGCCCGCAGCGGCCACGAGGGAATGAAGCGCGGGCGTCCTCGCCTGCGGGTTCTGCCAGCGTCTCGCTGCCAACTTCTTGACGGTGGATGAGCCTGGTTAATGCCTCGCGTCCTCTCTTGAGTAATTTGCTGCTGCGCGTCGGGACGTCGCGCGCTCCGCGCAATCGGGCGCCGTCCGCCACTGGGGGGGTACTTTCCAAGCACAGCCCGGTGTCAGACGCCAACGGCGTCATTCATACCAGCCCAAGGCAACGCCTTGGGTTTACGACCCAAAAAATCAGTCCCAGCGCTGTAAGCGCGTTTCATCGTTTGTTTCTGTTAAGAAATTCATGCTGACGATCGCATCCAGCACAACCTTCGATGTTGCACGTTGTGCGTTCGATGTTCGACGTTCGCAAGTGAATTTCGATAAAATCCTCTCGCCGGTACCGCGAACGCCTCGCCTCCGGACCTACATCGCACGCTCTCCTCTCATTAACACGGGCGCTTTAGCCTGGTGTAAACCCGCGCCGATCACCTGCTCAACCCTGACTACGATGCTTACAAGCGCTCAATCGCCCTGTCCGGCTCGATGTTGGTCACAATTCTTTCGATTAACACTATCCATACGCCCACTGCTAATCTCGGCGCATGAAAGACTCGATCAAGGTCTTGAAATGGTTCATGCTCAGTTCAGCCCTTGCGTTATCTCTGATGACCGGCGCAACGGCATCGGCCCAATCGCAGACGAATAAGTTGCGGATTGGGGTTTATGATTCACGCGCTGTGGCGGCTGCATATGCCAACTCAACCGAGTTCCAGCAAACGCTCAAGGCTGTGCGTGCTGATTACGAGCAAGCCAAAGCGGCCGGGGACGACAAGCGGGTCAACCAGCTCGAGAGCCGGATGAAATTGCAACAGCGGCAACTCCACGAGCAGGTATTCAGCACGGCTTCGGTGGCCGGTATCTTGGCGAAGATTAGAGGAGCGCTTCCGGCAGTGGCCAAAAAGGCCCGTGTCCAAGCCATTGTCAGCAAGTGGGAATTGAGCCATCAAGAGCCGGACGTGGAACTGGTGGATGTCACGGAGGATCTGGCGGTGTTGTTCCACACCAGTGACAACGAGCAAAAGTGGAGAGGAATCCTCAAGCACCCTCCGGTCCCGATCGAGGAGATCGCCGAGTGAAAGGGAGCCGTTTCAGGAACGCTATCCCTTGCCAGGCCTGGACGAGGATGACTTCTCCCTGAAGCAGGAGGAACCCGGCCCATGAAGGTGATGCTCCGCCTGCTGCTACGCTGGTTGTTCCGCTTCCGAGCTTATGGGGAAGCCGTGCTCACCACGCCGGGCCCAGTCTTGCTCATCCCCAATCATGTTTCTTGGATCGACTGGCTCTTCGTGGGAGTGTGCCTGGACGACGATTGGAAGTTTGTCGTGTCTCGCGCTACAGCGGAGACGAGCTGGTTCCACCGGAAACTCATGCTTAACCGGCGGAGTTTCCCCCTCGACACGACCTCGCCTTATGCCGTGAAGCGCATGGCGGAGTACCTCGAGGCCAATGGGCGACTGGTGCTTTTCGCCGAAGGCCGACTTTCCCGCACCGGCTGCCTGATGAAGCTTTTCGATGGCACGGGTTTCCTGCTGCACAAGGTGGGCGCCAAGGTCATCACTTGCTATCTGCGCGGCGCCCACCGGCTGCCTTTGTCGCCCAATCCCAATGCCAAGCGGTGGTTCCCCACCGTGACCGCTCACTTCAGCGAGGTGGTCACGCCCCCCAGGCTGGAAAACGTGAGCACCACTCAGGGACGGACTCAGTTAACCAACTGGCTGCTCGACCGCATGGTGCGGCAGCAGTTCGAAACTGAAATGGCTTTCGGCCCGCGGACCGTGGCCGACGCGATCGTCGAGGCTGCTGCCGCGCGGCCCGGGCACGAAGTGCTGTGCGACGTGACCTCGGCACTAACCTACCGGCGATTGCTCGTGGGGGCCCGCTTGCTCCGCGATCAGTTCAAGCCGGCCCTCGAACCGGATGGCCGGGCCATCGGCGTGCTGTTACCCAACGTAAACGCTACCCCGGTGGTTCTGCTGGCCTTGTGGTCGCTCGGGCGGACCCCCGCGATGTTAAATTTCTCCACCGGCCCTGCAATGATGCTCGCCAGCGCCAGGTTGGCGGGCTTAAAGGAGATCGTAACTTCTCGCGCTTTTCTCGAGCGCGCTAAACTGAAGCTCGAATTGCTGGCGGGGATCAAATTCATCTACCTTGAAGATTTGCGCGGCCGCATCTCTCGGGGAAAGAAACTTGGAACGCTGATGCGAGTCGCCCTGGCTGCGCGTTCCGCCCTGCATATGCCGGTTGCCCCTGAGACGACCGCTGTGATCCTCTTCACCAGCGGGTCGGAGGGAGTTCCCAAGGGTGTTGAACTCACGCACGCCAATCTCCTGAGCAATATCCGGCAGATGTCGGCTGTAACCGACCTGCAGGACACCGATCGGTTTTTTAACGCCCTGCCGTTGTTCCACAGTTTCGGGCTCACCGTCGGGACGCTCGCACCCCTCGTTCGTGGTCTTTTTGTTTATCTCTACCCCTCGCCGTTGCATTACCGGGTGGTGCCGACCATGTTTTATTTTTCGGACAGCACGATCATGCTGGGCACGAACACATTTCTTAACGGCTACGCGCGCAAGGCGCATCCCCTCGAGTTTCGTAGCCTGCGTTACCTGTTCACGGCGGGCGAGAAACTACAGACGACCACCGCGGCCGCTTGGACGCAACGTTTCGGCGTGCGCGTGCTCGAGGGCTACGGCGCCACCGAGTGCAGCCCCTGCGTCAGTCTGAGTGTGCCCAGAACGCCCAAGCCCGGTTCGGCGGGCCGGCTATTACCCGGGCTGGAATGGAAACTCGAACCAGTCGAGGGCGTTACCGAGGGCGGCCGTTTGTTGGTGCGGGGGCCGAATGTAATGCGCGGGTATCTCAATCCGGAGGCAAATGCCAGATTCAAGGAGCAGGGTGGCTGGTACGACACGGGAGACATAGCGCGCGTCGATGAGGAGAATTTCCTGTTCATCATCGGCCGGTTGAAACGCTTCGCCAAAATCAGCGGCGAGATGGTGAGCCTGACCGCAGTTGAAGACGCGTTGGCTGGGGCATTCCCGCACTATGGGCTGCGGTGCCTGGTCGCCGTGCTGAGCACGCCCGATGAGACCAAGGGTGAAACGCTGATCGCCGTCACCAACGAACCGAGGCTGCAACTCGATGAAATCCGGTCAACGATCCGCGCGAAGGGATTCCCCAATATCTGCGTCCCCAAGGAGGTGAAATTCGTGCGCGAAATTCCTAAGCTCGGCACGGGCAAGGTGAATTACCGCGAGCTCCAGGAGACCCTCCACTGAGCAGGGATGAACCCCAGTCAAGCCCGGTTGTAACAGCCATCCTGGGTCGCACCGCTGCGTATAAAAACTCCATGGTTGCCTGGGAGGAAATGATGCGCCAAGAGAAGTTCACCGCCGATTTGACCGGGCTGAAAGCATAGCCCTGCTAGTTGCGTCGCGCGTGAATTCATCTCATTAACACCGGGCTTCGGCCCGGTGTGGGCCGACGCTGATGACTTGCAAACTGTTTTCAACAGTTTGTCCATCGGACGATTACAGCTCAACTCGACACCGCGTACGATTTGCCCAAACCGCGAGACGTCCCGGCCCGCAGCGCGTACGATTCGCCCGGAGCGCGGGACGTCCCGGCCCGCAGCGGCCACGATTCCAAAATAGAGCGAGAACCGTTCAGCTCGCGTTGGTTACGACCATGAGCCAGGCCGAGTTTGGTGACGTACAGTGTAATTTGCTGCTGCGCGCCGGGACGTCGCGCGCTCCGACCAACCGGGCGCTGTCCGCCACTGGGGGGTACTTTCCAAGCACAGCCCGGTGTCAGACGCCAACGGCGTCATTCATACCAGCCCAAGGCAACGCCTTGGGTTTAAGATCCAAAAAATCAGTCCCAGCGCTGTAAGCGCGTTTCATCGTTTGTTTCGCTCGAGCCAGAAAAAGTGTCAACCCATCCACCTGTAAGCCCATCCTGGCGATCGCATCCAGCGCAACCTTCGATGTTGCACGTTGGGCGTTCGATGTTCGACGTTCGTTTCCATAGAATCCCGTCGCCCGTATCGCGAACGCCTCGCGCTCCGCCTTACATCGCTCGCTCCGCTCTCATTAACACCGGCGCTTTAGCCCGGTGTAAACCCACGCCGATCACCCTCAAACTGTTTCCAACAGTTTTCCAGGCGATAATTCCGCTTCCTCTCGGCTGAATTAAATCACGCTGGATAAAATTCATCACGTTAGCGACCGGGTTGGCCGCGCCTCGACCAACTCGTTCCTGCCAGCTCATCTCCTGACGACACTTCCATTCCAGCTCGGATTTACCGACCTTTTTCCGTCTCCTCGTCATCCCTCGCGCATCGCCTTGCCACGGTGGTTATACGTACCAGACCACCATCTCACTCGCTGGCCCGCTCTTTGCTTAGGGTAGTCTCATGAGAATGGACGAGCCGTTCTTATGGGGTTGACTTGGGCAGGTGGTGGGGAACTAGGGGACCCTGCCACCTGCTCCAAGCTTCAGTCCGGAACCAGCCTTCGTCCTGCGCCCGCCCGATTGCTGGCGCCGCTCGAACAATGCGGAGTTGAACTGGTAGTATGAGCCGGGCCAGAGTCGAAATTCTAAGGAGGCGCGAGCCGTTGCGGCTGGGATTTCTACCCGTGAGTGATTGCGCGCCCCTGGTTTATGCCAGCGAGAGCGGCCTGTTTGCCAAATATGATCTCGAAGTTCAACTGAGCCGCGAATCCGGTTGGGCCGGCGTTAGAGACAAAGTAATCGAAGGCGAATTGGACGCCGCCCAGGCTCCGGCCACCTTGCCTTTCCTTGCCAACCTTGGCGTCGAGTCCGACCCCTGTGCTTGTATCAGCGGCCTGGTCCTCAGTCTTCAAGGCAATACTATCACTGTTTCACGCCAGCTTTGGGATCAAGGCGTGCGTGATGCCGTATCGCTTCGCCAAAAAATTTACGAGAATTGGGGCAAGCGAACCTACACGTTCGGAGTCGCTTTTTCTTTCTCTTCGCAGGAACTGCTGCTCCGCCGCTGGTTGAGCTCGGCCAATATTGCTCCCGAAGTCGAGGTCCGCATCGTTGCCATACCTCCGGCTCAAATGTTTCCCACCCTGAAGCTGGGCTACATCGATGGTTTTTGTGTTGGGGAGCCGTGGACTTCTGTCGCCGTCCAGGCCGGCGCGGGGGTTTGCGTCGCCACCAGCGCCGACCTGGCCCCTTTGCATCCTGAGAAGGTGCTGATGGTGCGTCAGAGTTTTGCTTCCGGCCGCGCCGAGGAACATGAGCGTTTGATTGCTGCTTTGCTCGAAGCCTGTGCCTGGTGCGACCGGCCTGAGAATCGGTCTACCCTGTCCGATATGCTGGCTAACCCCGCCTACGTGAATGCCCCGGCCGAGTGCCTTCGAGCCGGTTTTACCGGCCCGTTCGAGTGCGGTGGTCGCCCACTCGAACATCCGTCGGATTTGACCATTTTTAATAACCACAACGCCAACGAACCCACCGACGATAAAGCGCATTGGTTGATGGATGAGCTTTACTGCTTGCTGAAACTGAATGTGTTCCGGAATCGCAATCTCGACCGCACCCCGGTCCTCAAAAACGTGTTCCGGCGCGACATCTTCAATCACGCAACGAGGCTTTTGGGGCCTGCGCTCGCCTCTCACGGCGCCCGCGACTCCCAGGCAATCAATACTGCTGAGCCAAATGGCGCTGTCCACGGCAATGCCACTCAGCGCAGCAGCATCCCGGCAGGCTGGTGGTTGGCTTTAAGCGAAGCCGCTCTGAAACCGCGCGGCTAAGACCAAGAATTTCCCGTGCCTTCCTCCGAAGCACGGGCCGAGGCTTGGGCGCCATAATGGGTTCTCGGCGCCCAGCCTCGGGTATCTTTAAAGGCGTGGAGTGTTGAGCACTGTTGCTCGAGGCGCACATGTTGGCTACGTGTTGCATGCCAAGCGCCTCGCTCCACGCTTTTGATTCAGCCATCTTCGGGGAGCGTGCCCGCCTCGGGCGCTGCCGACCGGCGCCCCCGCCGGTTGGCTCGTATCGGCCAAGTTCACCAAATAGTGAGTAGAAATGCCGAAACGGGAATGCGATTGGCGAGGGCGCCAACCGCTACGCCCGAGGTGGGCGCGGTCCCTTCCATTGAATCGTTCCGGCTCTAAAGGTCTCTCGGTCGCAATCACAACTCCTCCTTTGCAACCTTTTTGTGGCTTCACTGCCACTTTTGGTCTAATTTCCCCACCCTGCGTTTAGCGGGTTTTATGACCAGTGCGGAAATACGACAGTCATTCCTGGATTTCTTCAAATCGAAGAAGCACACCATTGTGCCTTCCTCGAGCCTGCTGCCGGATTCGCCCAACCTGCTTTTTACCAATGCAGGGATGAACCAATTTGTGCCGATCTTTCTTGGCCAACGCAACGCGGACGTCTCGAAGTGGGCGGGCGCAATTCCGGGAAGCGACACACGTGCCGCAGACACGCAAAAGTGCATCCGCGCCGGCGGCAAACATAACGACCTCGAGGATGTCGGGCTCGACACGTATCACCACACATTCTTCGAGATGCTGGGTAATTGGTCGTTTGGTGATTACTTTAAAATGGAGGCGATCGGGTGGGCTTGGGAACTCGTCACCGGCGTTTGGAAATTCCCCAAGAACCGCCTCTATGCGACGGTTTACTCGCCGGACAAAAGCAAAGGCGATCCCAGCGAGTTCGACCAGGAGGCCTACGACTTCTGGGCTGAACGATTTAAGTCC
>CAZUVM010000200.1:0-33675 GCA_964623885.1 uncultured Verrucomicrobiota bacterium | reverse complement strand
AAAAACTGCGCCGTGTAAGGCATGATCGAAGCGCCGCCCGAGAGGAACAGGCGCGCGGGAGCTGAGCCGCCCTGCTGCCCGCGATAGAACTGCATCGTCTGGTTGACCTGGATGTGCAGCCGGGTCATGAACTGGCGCGCGATCTTTGAAATCGCCGCCTGGTCGGGGTTCTCCGGCTCCTCGTAGGCGCCACCCAGGCTCACAAAGCCCTCATCGATCTTGATTTTCTCGGCGACGTCGAATTTCTTTTTTGATTCGTTAGCAAAATCCTGGGTAATGGAATTGGCGCCCAGATTGATGCTCCGGGAGAAGACCTTGCCCTTTTCAAAGAACAGCAAGTTGCTGGTCTTGGCGCCAATATCCAGCAGCATCGTGCAATCTTCGAGGTCGCCGTAGTTGTAGCGAAATGAGTTGCAGAGCGCGGCCGGTGAAACATCCGTCAATTGCAGGTGCAACCCGGCCGTTTCGGTGACGCGGAACAGGCCTTCAACGATGTCCGCTTTGATGGCGACGAGCAGCACTTCGAGCTCGCCGCTGGGGGTCGAGCCGAGAATCTGGTAGTCCCAAACCACTTCTTCAAGCGGGAAAGGAACGTTCTGCTGGGCTTCGTATTGGATGATCTGGGTGACCTTGCCCGCATCCACGGGTGGCAATTTGACGAACTTCGAAAAAACGTGAAAGCCCGGCGCGCAAACGTTGACCGTGTGCGATTTGATGCCCTTTTCCACGAGCATTTCCTGCACCGCCTTCAGGATGGTGGCTTCCCGGGCGGTTTCCTGGGCGCCTTCGGCGCCGAGCGAGCGGATGCCATACTGCTTCAGGCGCAGGCCCCCGGCTTCATTTATTTCGAATTCGGCCAGTTTTAGACTGCCCGCTCCAAAATCCACCGCCAGAAATGATTTGGTGTTCAGCATCTAACTAAATGTAGCTCGTGACTGGCGGCGCTTTAAGGGCGCCAACCGTATTAAGCAGCCCGGGATAGTTGTCTAACTCCGCGCCGGGGGTCAAACACAAAAGCAATAAATCCGATTCCGATCTTTTCAGCCTGAAGTGCTCCCTTGAATTCATCCCGGTTCGGTTGACGCCGCCGCGCATATAAACGTCATAAGATCTTATACGGCTGCGCGCGCGGCACACGCGAGAGGAATCGCGATAGCCCAGCTAGGGAATTTCCCTAGGCAGCCAGTTTCTGTGTGAGATTCTACCGCCCCGGACTGTCGAATTGGAGTGGCCAATGCTATGATGCGCCCTATGCATGAAGTGCGACTGATCTCGTTCGTCATCCCGGCATGGAACGAGGAAGCTTTGCTCGGCCGCACACTGGCATCCTTAAGCGCAGCCGCGCAGGCGTTGACGATTCCTTCCGAGATAGTGGTCGCGGATGACGCCTCCACCGACAACACGGCACAAATTGCACAGGCACATGGCGCGCGCGTGGTTCAGGTCAACCACCGGCAAATCTCCGCGACCCGCAACGCCGGCGCCCGAGCCGCGCGCGGTGACCTCCTGATCTTTGTCGACGCGGACACGCTGGTAACTCCCGAGGTCCTGCGCGCAGTGGTAGGCGCGGTGCAAGGAGGAGCTGTGGGCGGCGGCTGTGCGGTGGATTTCGACGGCCGTTTGCCGCGGTACGCCAAATTGCTGCTACCGATTTTTACCTGCCTGTACCGCGCCAGCGGTCTGGCCGCCGGTTGTTTTGTCTTTTGCACTCGCAGCGCCTTTGAGGCCGTGGGCGGTTTCAGCGAGAAGGTTTATGCCAGCGAAGAATGCTGGCTGAGCTGGGCGATGCGCAAACAGGGTCGCTTTGTGATCCTGCGCGACCGCGTGATGACTTCAAGCCGGAAGCTCCGAACCTTCTCCGGCTGGGAAATCCTCCGAGCGCTGTTTTGGCTAAGCATCCGTGGATTACGGACCAAGCGCGACCGCGGGGGAATGGAAATCTGGTACGGCCCCAGGCGTGTCGATCCCGAACCCGGAGTCGGTGCAGGCGAATAGAAGTCTCGCGGGGCTCGAATATGCATTTCGTTTAGCCCTATTGCCTTCCGTTTTCCTGTCCGATTTTGAGACCGCCGGTTATGATCAGATGAATGGACAGCTTAAGCGACTCAGAGCTTTTGCAAAAATACGCCGAAGAACAATCGGAAGCGGCATTCGCTGAACTGGTGCGAAGACTCTTGGACGTGGTATATTCGGCCGCACTGCGAATGTCAGGTGATAGATCGATCGCGGAGGATGTTACGCAGGCCGCGTTTATGGCATTAGCTCAAAATGCCCGCCGGCTCTCCAGCCATCCGGTCTTATCGGGTTGGCTTCACCAAACCACACGCAATATCATTGCTAATACCCGCCGCGCGGATTTTCGCCGCCGCGCTCGTGAACAGGAGGCCGCCGCCATGCATGAGTTAGCTTGCTCTGAACCCGAAGTCCCCTGGGACCAATTGGCTGGTCATCTCGACGCCGGTCTGAGTGAATTGAAAGAGCAGGAGCGAGACGCGCTGTTGCTGCGCTATTTCGAAAAGAAGTCTGCGCGCGAAATGGCGCAGATCCTGGGCATCACGGACGAAGCAGCACAGAAACGCGTGAGCAGGGCCGTAGAGCAGTTGCGCCAGTTCCTGACCAGGCGCGGCGTCACTGCGGGCGCGGGCGCGCTGGTCGTGGCCATTTCCGCTCACGCGGTCGAAGCTGCTCCCGCCGGGCTTGGACAAACGATTTCGGCCGCCACGGCAACCGCCGCCACGGCCTCCATCCATGCCGCAATCAGTCTTACAACACCCAAAATCATTGCTATGACTACTCTGCAAAAGACTCTCTTTGCCGCAATAATCATCGCTGCCGTCGGGACCGGGGTTTATCAGGCTCGCCAGACTTCCCAGGCGCGCCAACAAGCTCAGGCCGCCCAGCAGAATCAGATGGTGCTCAGCCAACAAATCGAACAGTTGCAGCGTGAGCGCAATGAAGCGACGAACCGCCTCACGGCAACTCAAGCCGAACTGGCCCGCCTGGAAGCCGCTCAAAATCCGAACGAAGTGCTTCGCTTGCGCGGCCAGGTTGGAACACTGCGGCAGCAACTCGCAACCACTGAAGCGAAAAGCAACGCGCCGGGGAGCGGGTTTGCAAAAATGATGAGCGACCCGGCAATGCGCGAGTACATCAACCAGGCCATGGTGGACCTGGTCAAGCGGCGCTACTCACCGCTTTTCCAGGAATTGAAGCTCACCCCTGAGCAAACCGACCAATTCATTCAGTTGGTGAGCGCCGAAATAAAGCAAGGCGCGCAACGCCTGGTCACGTCCGAGCACCGGGGTGACCTGGCTCAATCGAACAGCTCGATAGCCGATGACAAGTCAGGTCTTGGTCAAAAACTGAAAGAGTTGCTCGGCGATAGTGGCGCGGCGCGCTTCGCTGAATATAGCCAGGAGCTTCCCGCCCGCACGACGGTAGATCTGCTCGATAGCCAACTCGGCGGCGGCAAGCTGAACGAGGAGCAACGAACACGACTATTCCAGGTTGTCAAAGCTGAGCCATTCGAACTGACGCATGGAATAACGGGCGATTTGGACAAGACATTCTTTGCTTCCCAGCCGGAGGTTGATGGCTACCTCGCTAAAATATCTGACAGCAATCAACGGGTGCTGCAACAGGCAGGAGAGTTTTTGACCAGCGAACAATTGGCCGCCCTGAATACCGTGCTCGCCAACGGAATCACCGCTCGCGTCACCCAGGCGGCCGCGTTTACCCAGAAACACTGATTTCACTTGGATCTGATTTTGCCTTGCCCGCCTTGTCTTTCAGGTCTTGAATTCCTGAAAACCGCGGGTGATCAGATTGAGCCTTGCCACAAAAACTTTAATCCCTGAACTGCGAAGCCTGCTGAGCGCGGAAAATGTCCTGGCCGAACAGGAAGATTTGATTCCCTATTCGTTCGATGGTACGGCCGCAATGCGACAGATGCCGGGATGTGTCGTCTTCGCCCGAAGCGCGGAAGAGGTGGCTGCCGTCCTCAAACTGGCGAATGAGAAACAGATTAGCGTCGTGACGCGCGGGTCCGGCACCGGGTTGAGTGGTGGAAGTTTGCCAGTGCCGGAGTGCCTGGTGTTGTGCCTGGCGAAGATGGATCGTGTGTTGGAGCTGGATCGGGCGAATCTCACGCTTTTGGCGGAAGCCGGCGCGACAACCCAATCCATTTCCGATACCGCCAGCGCTGCCGGCCTGTTCTATCCGCCCGACCCGGGTTCGATGAAGATCTCGACCATTGGGGGTAATGTGGCGGAGAACTCAGGCGGGTTGCGTGGCCTCAAATACGGCATCACGCGTAGCTACGTAATGGGCCTGGAAGTCGTGCTCGCCAGTGGGGAAATCATGTGGACCGGCAACAAGTGCGTGAAGGACGTTGCCGGGTACTCCGTAAAAGACCTCTTCATCGGATCCGAAGGCACGCTCGGAGTAATTACCAAGGTGCTGCTGCGGCTGATCCCCAAGCCCGCGGCGAAAAGAACCATGGTGGCAACGTTCGCCCAGATGGATCAGGCGGCCCAAACCGTCTCGGACATAATCGCCGACAAAATCATTCCCTGCACGCTCGAGTTTCTCGACCGCACCACGATTCGCTGCGTTGAGGAATTCGCCAAAGTCGGTTTGCCGCTGGACTGCGAAGCGTTGCTGCTCATGGAAACTGATGGACACCCATCTGCCGTTGCCGAGGAAGCAAATAAGATGTCTGAGTTGGCGAAGAAAAACGGCGCGACAGAAGTGCGTATCGCCAAAGATGAAGCCGAGGCGGCCAACCTGGCGACCGCGCGGCGCAGCGCTTTTTCGGCCCTGGCGCGCGTGGCGCCAACCACAATCCTGGAAGACGCGACGGTGCCGCGAAGCGAATTGGCCAGGATGATTCGATTCGTGGCGGCGGTGGCTAATAAGTACGACCTGCGCATCGGCACGTTCGGTCATATGGGCGACGGCAATCTGCACCCGACGTTCCTCACGGACGAACGCAATGAGGAGCAAATGCAGCGCGTCGAGCACGCGTTCAAAGAGATTTTTGACGAAGCGATTCGGCTGGGTGGCACCATTACCGGCGAACATGGAGTGGGCGTGGCCAAAAAAAGCATCCTGCCTAAGTTCGCGGGCGAGACCCAAATGCGCGTCATGCGGGAGTTCCGCCGCGCGCTGGATCCTCGCGGGATTCTGAACCCAGGCAAAATGTTCTAAGCGCTGGACGTGATGCCCGAGACTTCCGCCAACCGCCCATCACACCTGCAGGGTTTGGATTACTCGGTTTTGCAGCAATGCATGCATTGCGGGCTCTGCCTGCCGACCTGCCCGACCTATGCCGCCACCAAGGTAGAACGGCACAGTCCCCGCGGGCGAATCGCTTTGATGCGGGCCATCGCCGACGGTCAATTGAAACCGACCAGGAGCTTCGGCGAGGAGATGTATTTTTGCCTTGGATGTCTCGCCTGCATGACGGCGTGCCCGGCCGGCGTGAACTACGCTGAATTATTCGAGCACGCGCGGGCGGAGGCGGAAACCAGCGGGGCACTTAACTCACCCGCGCGCAACTTGATTCGAGCTTTTGCCATCCGCTGGTTGTTCATGGATTTGAGTCGGCTGCAATTGTTGGGATTGTTGCTGAGATTTTACCAGGAACTTGGGTTGCAAGCGCTGGTGCGCAAAAGCGGAGTTTTAAAATTGCTCCCGCGGAGGCTACGCGAATTGGAGGCTATAACTCCCTCTGTGCAGCCGCATTTCTCCGCTGAGCTCATAGCGCCAGTCACTCCCGCGCGCGGGCAACGCCGATACCGCGTCGCGCTGCTGACCGGCTGCGCGCAGGACTTGATCTTCAGCGATGTTAACCGGGACACGGTCGAGGTGCTGGCGCGGAACGGTTGCGAAGTCGTCACGCCGCCGGAACAGCAGTGTTGCGGCTCGCTGCATGCCCATAACGGTGAATGGGAGCTGGCGCAGCGGTTGGCGAGGCGGCAAATCCAACAGTTTCCGCCAGAGCAATTCGACGCGATTATCACTAACGCCGGCGGCTGCGGATCGCATCTGAAACACTTTCAAAAACTGCTGGCCGATGATTTGGTTTACCGGGAGCGCGCTGCACTGTGGGACCGCAAGGTGAAAGACGTTCATGAATGGTTGGCGGAGATTGGAATTGAGTCACCGGGCAACAATACGAGTCCGCAGATCGTCACCTACCATGAATCCTGTCACCTGGCGCACGGACAAAAGATCACCGCCGAGCCACGCCGCCTTCTGAAAGCGATTCCGCAACTCAAGCTGGTCGAATTGCCGGAAAGCAATTGGTGCTGTGGCAGTGCCGGGATTTACAATCTGATTCAGCCGCAGATGGCGGAAGAACTTCTGGAGCGTAAACTGCGGCACATCGCTTTCACCGGAGCCCAAGTGGTTGCCACCGGGAACCCGGGCTGCCTGCTACAGCTTATCAATGGAGCGAAGCAACGTAGGATGAAGCTACGCGTCGTCCATCCGATCACGCTTTTGGCAGAGGCATACCGCAACGAAGCATTTCGCCTTTGAATCGAACGACCGGAGCTCTTACACTCCACCGAAATGACTGAATATCGCGTCAGGCGAGCGACACTGGACGATATCGGCCAACTGACGGCGCTGTGGCAGTTGATGCATTTTCCCACCGACGACCTGGCCCGACGTGTCACGGAGTTTCAAATCGGCGAAGGACCGGACGGCAAAATCGTCGGCGCGCTCGGACTGCAGATGCTCGAGAAGCAGGGCCGTATTCACAGCGAAGCTTTCACCGATTTCGCTTTGGCCGATCAATTGCGCCCGCTCCTTTGGGATCGGCTGCACTCCGTCGCCATCAACAACGGCTTGCTTCGCGTGTGGACGCAGGAACAAGCGCCGTTTTGGAACCACTGCGGCCTCGTCAAAGCCGACGCCGATACTAGCGCCAAATTACCCGCGGCGTGGCGCGGACTTGGAAGCGAATGGCTCACACTGAAACTGCGCGATGAGCTGTCGGATGTGATTTCGTTGGACAAGGAGTTCGCTCTGTTCATGGAATCCGAAAAGCAGCGCACGGCGCGGACCATGCAACATGCAAAGATTCTGAAGCTGGTTGCCACCCTGATCGCGCTGGTCGTGCTCGGGCTGGTAGTATTGGGCGCGTTTCTGCTTTTACGCAAGAACCCGCATCTACTGAACCGGTAGCCGCCGCGAGGTCAAGAGGTTCTTTCTTGAACTCCATTAAACTCATCCGCGTGGTAGGAGCTGCGCACCATTGGTCCGCTGGCCACGTGAACGAACCCGATGGCTCGGGCACGCGCGCCATATTCGTTGAATCTTTCAGGCGAAACGAATTCGACGACCGGCAAATGTCGAACCGTAGGCTGGAGGTACTGACCTAATGTCAAAATATCGCAACCCGCCCGGCGCAGGTCTGCCAACGCTGTGAACAATTCGTCCTCGGTCTCGCCTAAACCCAGCATCAATCCCGATTTCGTGAAAAGAGAAGTCCCTCCGCGGGTCTTTGCCTTGGCGAGCACGCTCAAAGATCGATCGTACGTTGCGCGCGAACGAACGCTTGGCGTCAGCCGGCGGACGGTTTCAAGGTTGTGATTGAAAATGTCCGGGCGGGCACCGAGTACCGCCTCGATTGAAGAATCACGATCGTTAAAATCGGGAGTAAGGACCTCAATCACAATGCCGGGGTTGAGGTTCCGGACTGCTTCTATCGTTTCGCGGAAGTGGCCGGCGCCCCCATCGGGGAGATCGTCGCGCGCTACAGCAGTGATCACGACGTGTCTTAGTTTCATGCGGTGCGTCGCCTCAGCCACACGCGCGGGTTCGTCAGCTTCGAGCGGCCGCGGTTTGGCGGTTGTGACCGCACAAAATCCACACGCGCGGGTGCAGCGGTCGCCTCCGATCATGAACGTGGCCGTGCCTTTGCTCCAGCACTCCCAGTGATTGGGACAGCGGGCGCTCTGGCAAACCGTGTGTAGGTTCAACTCATCCAGGAGCGAACGCGTGTGCGCAAACCCGTCGGTCGTGGGCAACCGGATGCGCAGCCACGCAGGAAGGCGAGGGCGCGGCGCAGGCTCAGCGGGAAGCGGCGCGGGCATTCTTCTTTTCGAGTCTGTCCCAGAAATCTGCCAGTTGGTCGGGGCCAAAATCGGAGAGAATTTCGCCGTCGACGTCAATAACCGGAGCAAGTTCCTGACCTGAGAGGCTAATCATTTGATCATATGCAGCCTCGTCGGCAATGACATCAATCCTTTCGTAATCGACATCGCGATCGTCCAGCCAACGCATCGCCTTATGGCACCACCCGCAATAAGGCTTGATAAAAAGTCGAACCCGTTTCGGTTTCACACAGATACCTTCGTGGAGGTTAGGGAAATTTTCAAATGATTGTCGCGCCCGGTGCCGGCAAGCCGGCGGAATTTGATACGGACAAACCTCGGGTTAATTGCCGACAGAGTTCCGCGCACGTTCCGAACTCATGCCCCGATCTGCGCCTGGTACTGCTCGGGTGTGAGCAGGGAGGCCGCTTCGGCAGGATTGGTCAATTTAAGTTTGAAAAACCAACCGTCGCCGTAGGGAGCGCTGTTCACCAGCGCCGGGTTATCCACCACGGCTTTGTTCACCTCAGTAACCTCGCCGCTTACCGGTGAGTAAATGTCGCTGGCGGTTTTGACCGATTCAACCACCGCGCAGGCTTCGCCTGCCTTGACCTTGCGGCCGACTTCGGGCAACTCGACGAACACCACGTCAGTCAATTCATGTTGCGCATGATCGGTGATACCAACCGTGCCGACCGTCCCTGCCGCGCGCACCCATTCGTGCGACTTCGCATACTTTAGATCTGAGGGTATATTCGCCATAAAAGCGCTAAGTTATTCGCTGGCCCACTAAGGTCAACTTGGATTTGGAGGGGGTTATTCTCCAAAGGTAATATATCTTTATTCGCTCGCGGTTACGCTTTCCGATAGATGGGCTTGGGCACCGTGACTGCCGCAGCGCGTCGCCCGCGGATTTCGATCTCTATTGACGTTTGCGGCTTCGCAAACTCCGGCGGCACATATCCCAAACCGATGCCGACGCCAAGTGACGGACTTTGCGTGCCACTGACGACTTCACCCAACCGCCCACTCTGCGCGCCTGCGCTCCAGATTGGGTAATGCGGTCGCGGAGGAGCGGAGCGATCCGCCATCTTGAAAGCAATCAGTTTTTTGGCAGTCCCTTTTGTTTTTTGATCGAGGAGCACCGAGCGGCCGACAAACTCGCCTTTGTCTAAAGCCACGAAAAAACCGAGGCCGGCTTCGATCGGCGTTGTTTGTTCATCCAACTCATGGCCGTAAAGCGGATAGCAGACCTCGGTTCGCAAGGTGTCGCGAGCGCCCAGCCCCGCGGGTTTCAAGCCGTGTGTCCGGCCAGCGGCGAGGATTTTTTCCCACACCAGCTCAATCTGCGCTGCCGGCGCCACAATTTCGAAACCGTCTTCCCCCGTGTAACCCGTGCGCCCGACCCAAACGGAATTCCCATTAAATTCGAATCTCCCAATCTGATTCTTTTTGAGATCCGTCACCCGCGCCACCATGGTGCCCGCCGAGGAAGCTCTACTAAAAACCGAAGCGACGAACTCAACCACGCGCGGGCCCTGCACCGCGACCGCTCCGGTTTGATCCGAGATATTCTTGAGCTGCACGTCTTTGTGTCGAGCAAATGCGGCGTGGCGCTGCTGCAACCAGGCGAAGTCCACCTCAATCCGCGAGGCATTAATAATGAGCAAGTATTCCTCAGCCGCGAGCCGGTAGGCATAAAGATCATCCAGCACGCCGCCGCGCTCATTGCACATCAAGGTGTACTGCCCCTGCCCCACTGCCAGTTTCCGGATATCGTTGGTCAGCGTTTCGTTCAAAAACCCTTCTGCCGCCGGGCCAACCAGCGAAACCTCACCCATGTGGGAAATATCAAAAATCCCGGCCGCCTGCCGAACAGACAGGTGCTCGTCGACGATGCTGGTGTATTGCACCGGCATTTCCCAGCCGCCGAACTCAATTAGTTTCCCGCCCAATCGCTGGTGAGCGGCAAAAAGGGGTGTCCTTTTCATTCGTGGCTGCGGAACATAGGTCGGCGGCGCCGGGGTGTAAAGCGGCATCCGGGCTAATTGCCAAAAGTAAAATTCATGGTAAGTATTAACAGACAACAACTAGCCTCAGCATCGACATGAGCACCTTAACCGACTCTTCCAGCGCGCCCGCGACCACGTGTCCCTACTCGCGCAAGAACCCGTTCACTGCCGAGATGATCCGGCACGATCGGCTCACCGGATCCGGGTCGTCGAAGGATACTCGTCATTTCGTGCTGAACCTGGCCGGCAGCGGACTGACCTTCACGCCGGGCGATTCCCTGGGCGCGTTCGGGCAGAACGCGCCCGAGCTCGTGGATGAGCTGCTCGTCTGGCTGGCTTTCGATGGCAACACGCAAGTTCAGGACCCCAAAGGGCAGCCAACCACCCTGAAGCAAACGTTGCAGAAGGATTACATCGTGAATCGCGCCAATCGAAAGATCCTCACCGGCCTGGCGCAACGCATCCCGCAAGGCGAGCAGCGCAATCATTTGATGGAGATTCTCGATAACAGCGATTCGCTTTGTGAGTACATCGACAGCCGCGATTACGTGGATATTCTCAGCGAGTTCGATGAGGCCCGGTTTGAATCGCCCGAGGCGTTTCTGTCCCACTTGTCGCCAGTGGTGCCGAGGCTCTACTCTATCGCCTCGTCGCTTCAGGCGCATCCCGACGAAGTGCACCTGTGCATCGCCGTGGTCCGGTACGACACGCACGGGCGCGCCAAAAAAGGCTTGGCGTCGGGTTTTCTCGCCGACCACGCGGGTATGTTTGCCCGCACCGTTCCGGTGTATGTGCAGGAGTCGCGTACGTTCCGGCTCCCTAAGGACTTTTCCCGAGATATCATCATGTGTGGCCCAGGCACGGGCATTGCACCGTTTCGCGCGTTCATGGAGCAGCGATCGCTCGACGGGGCGACCGGCCGGAACTGGCTGATATTCGGCGAACAGCACCAGTCGACTGATTTTCTTTACGGGGACGAATGGCTCGCGCTGCAAAAGCAAGGCAAGCTGCATCGGCTCGATGTCGCCTTTTCGCGCGACCAATCCTTCAAGATTTATGTCCAGCACCGCATGCTGGAAAACGCCAAGGAACTTTGGAACTGGCTGCAGAACGGCGCCTATTTCTACGTTTGCGGGGATGCCAAACGCATGGCAAAGGACGTGCACCAGGCGCTGATCACCATCGCACAAAAAGAGGGCGGGCTCTCACCCGATGCCGCAGCCGATTACGTCAATACGACGCTCATGAAGACGGAGAAACGCTACCTGCGCGACGTGTATTAAACTTACGGCCGAACCGCTGTAGCGCAGACCTCCGAGTCTGCTGTATCGCGGGCTTCCTAGCCTGCGAACGCTGAAAAGACTTCCCGGCCCCACCGTTCGCCGACTCGGAGGTCGGCGATACGGCAGGCTCGGAGGCCTGCGCTACCTCATCCCAATCTCGCTAAGAACTCCTGCGCCAGCAACTCATACGCCGCGGCGCCGGAACTATACTTGTCATAATGAATAATGGGCTTGCCGAAGCTGGGCGCCTCGGCGAGGCGCGTGCTGCGCGGGATCATGGTTTCGAAAACACGTTCCCCGAAAAACTGCCTGACTTCGCCCACCACTTGCTGCGATAACTTCGTTCGGCCATCGAACATCGTCATCACCACACCCGTCAGTTCGAGTCTTGGGTTCACGCCGTTATCATGCAATTGGCCCATGACGCGCTTGAGCATCGAGATGCCCTCGAGCGCGTAATACTCGCATTGCAGCGGGACCAACACGCCATCGGCGGCCGCAAGCGCATTGAGCGTGAGCACGCCGAGTGAAGGCGGACAATCCACCAGGATCACATCGAATCGCTGCGAGTCACGAACCGGCTGCAGCGCTCGCGCCACTCGTTGCAAATGATCTTCAACGCGAGCCAGTTCAAAATCCGCGCCGCAGAGATCAACTTCGCTGGGCACAATGTCCAGCCGTTCGAAAGCCGTGTTTTTGATCTTATCGACCAACCCCCCCTCTCCCAGCAACACGCGGTAGGCGCTGGCGCCATCCACTTTCTCGAGCCCCAGCCCGCTCGTGGCGTTGGCCTGCGGATCCAGGTCGAATAACAGGACTCGCTGCCCGACCGCGGCCATACAAGCGGCAAGATTGACAGCGGTCGTGGTCTTTCCCACACCGCCTTTCTGGTTGGCGACGGCAATGACTTTGGTCGGCACGCCGCAGGTGTAATGGAAACAAGCCGGCGATTCAAGGCCGCATGCCGCACGATTGTTTCACTGGATTTTGCCCCGGACCGGTTGCATGATACGCCCATGAACTTGATCCTATCGACTCACAACGTGACGCTGACCAAGGCGATCGAGGACCACATCATCGATCGGATCACCAAGTTGGAGCATTTGAATCGATACGCCATTAATGCGCGGGTAACCCTCGACCGCGACCAGACCAAAGCGCCCGAACGCCAGTTCGCCTGTTCCATGCGCGTGTCACTTCCGGGTCCGGACTTGTTCGCCGAAGACGTCGAAAGCGACCTCTACGCCGCTATCGACCTCGTGGCCAAAAAAATCGAACAACAAATTCGAAAGCGGCAAAGCAAACGCAAGGCGCGCAAGCACAAAGTCGCGGCGCGAACCAAGCTGACCCGCCAGGAAAAAGAACTCTAAGTTGCGACAAAATCTGTGATTCTGCGGGCGCGGACAGTGCTGACCATGGCCGGGCCGGTCCTGGACGATGGCGCACTTGTGGTAAGGAGAGGCCGGATCCAGGCGGTGGGCCGTTGGCGCGTTATCAAAGGAAAAACCGGAAAGGTCATCGATTTGGGCGAGGTCGTTTTGCTTCCCGGCCTCGTGAACGCTCATTGCCATCTCGATTACACCGACATGGCCGGCCAGTTCCCGCCACCCAAAATCTTCACCGAGTGGTTGAAGGTCATCACTGCGACCAAAGCGGGCTGGACATTATCTGATTTTCGGGAGTCATGGAGCCACGGCGCGCAGATGTTGGTCCGCACCGGGACCACCTCCGTCGGCGATATCGAGGCGGTGCCTCAACTCCTTCCCGAGGTATGGCGTTCCACTCCTCTGCGCGTGCTGTCGTATCTCGAAATGATCGGCATCACCAGCCGGCGACCGCCAAAAATCGTGTTGGCCGAAGCCGTCGCCAAAATCCGCTCACTCGGCCGCGAGCGCGAACGTGTCGGGCTTTCGCCTCACGCGCCCTACTCAACGGTCCCGGAATTGTTGCGAAGGGTCACCATGACCGCAAATCGCTGGCGCTGGCGCGTGTGCACGCATGTCGCGGAATCGGCCCTTGAATACGCCATGTTCGCGCGCGGCCGCGGCGAGATGTTCGCCTGGCTGAAGCGCAGCGGACGCGACATGTCAGATTGCGGACTGGGCTCACCAATCCGGCACCTGGAAGAATGCTTCCTGCTGAATAAGAACTTGCTGGTCGCTCATGCTAATTACCTCGGGCGAAAGGACGCCGAACGCTTGGGACAACATGGCGTCAGCGTCGTGCATTGTCCGCGAAGTCACGCCTACTTCCGTCACGGTCGCTTTCCGCTTGGCCGCTTGGTCCAGGCGGGCGTGAATGTTTGCCTCGGCACGGACAGCCTGGCCAGTGTTTGCAAGGTTGGACGCCAACGGCTGGAGCTCAATATGTTCGAGGAAATGCGGGCGCTCGCCAAACGCGAAACTGGTCTATCCCCCAAACGGATTCTGGAAATGGCAACGCGTTGTGGCGCGCAAGCGCTAGGCTGGCCGGCCGGCGAATTGGCCTCGGGTAAGTTTGCCGATGTTATCGCGGTGCCCAGCACAGGAGGTCCACCTTCCGCCGCTTATGAATCCGTGTTGCGCCATGAAGGTCCAGTTCCTGCCAGCCTGATCAACGGCCGCTGGGCCGTTGCGCCGAAACTCAATTGACCCGCCATGAGTGACCTGGCCCAGGAACTTGAGCGCCGGCTCGCTGGCCTGCGTGCCCAAGGATTGTATCGCGAACTACGCCGCATCGATTCCGCTCAAGGATCCCGGATTCAGATTGACGGGAAGGCGCTGCTCAATTTCTCGTCCAACGATTACCTTGGTCTCGCCAATGAGCCCATCTTAAAGGCGGCCGCGACCAAGGCCGTGGAACGTTACGGCGCAGGCGCGGGGGCTTCGCGGCTGATCTGTGGTTCCCTTGCCGTTCATCACGAACTCGACGAAGCCATCGCCACATTCAAAGGCACAGAAGCAGCACTGAGCTTCTCCACCGGCTATGCCACTGCGCTTGGGACCATCTGCGCTTTGCTCGGGAAGGACGATGTCATCGTCCTGGATAAACTGGTTCATGCGTCCGTCGTCGACGCCGCCCGCCTGTGCGGAGCCAAACTCCGCGTGTTTGCGCACAACGATTTGAACGATCTGGAAGGGATTTTGCGCTGGGCGCAACAACGTGGCCGCGTCAACGGCACCTGCGCACGGGTTCTCATCGTCACCGAAAGCGTCTTCAGCATGGACGGCGATCACGCACCGCTGCGGGAAATGATTGAGCTAAAGGGGCAGTTTGGGGCATGGCTCATGGTAGATGAAGCGCACGCCACGGGATTGTACGGAGAAAATCGCCGCGGCTTGGCGGAAGCATTAGGGGTTGGCGATCGCATCGAGGTGCAAATGGGAACGCTCGGCAAAGCAATAGGCGCTGCCGGCGGTTATATCTGCGGGTCGCGCTCGTTGATCGATTACCTGGTTAACCGCGCGCGCCCGTTGATCTTTTCCACGGCTCCGGTGCCGGCTGCGGCTGCAGCCGCTACGGCTGGAATCAAACTCGTGCAATCGACGCAAGGCGCGGAACGCTGTCGAATGTTGTGGCAGCGAGTAGATGAGCTGCTCTCACAGACAGCGAACAATCCACTCAACCAGCACAGCGCCATTTTGCCGATTATGGTCGGCGATGAAGGCCAAGCAGTTGCAGCCGCCACACAGCTTCGCGCACGAGGCATCTTTATTCCCGCAATTCGTTATCCGACTGTCGCTCGCGGTGCCGCGCGTTTGCGCCTCACTTTGACTGCTGCCCATACGGCTGAGGATGTCCAGAGATTGCGCGCTGAGTTGGCGACCCTGGATCTTGTTCCCGGCAAACACCTGGTTCACTCCCATGACCGCGCTGGCTAGACCTGACCCGCGATACGTCCGAATTGGTAGAGACGCCTTCCCCGGCGTCCCAAACATGAACGCACTGGCTAAGCTCGACCATCACTACGTCTGGCATCCGTTCACCCAGATGCGCGATTGGCTGAAGCATGAGCCGCGCGTCATCGTCGGCGGCAAACGCGCCGTGCTACGCGACGCGCATGGATGCAAATACCTGGATGCCAACTCCTCCATTTGGACCAACTTGCACGGTCACAATCACCCGCGCCTTAACGCTGCACTCCAACGTCAGCTCCGCAGAATCGCGCACAGCTCCGCGCTCGGCCTCGCCAACGAACCCGCTAGTCTCCTGGCTGAACAATTAATTCTGGTAGGGACACCGGCGGTAGTGACGGCGTCCTCGGCGTCCCCAGTCACCTCTTCCCCGTCCCAAATCAAAAAGATCGAGGACGCCGAGGACGGCGTCCCTACCAGTGGCGTCCCTATCAAATTACAAAAGGTCTTCTTCAGCGATGACGGCTCAACGGCAATGGAGGCGGCATTGAAGCTCGCTTACGCCTTCACGCGCCGCACCGGCCGCAGCCAAAAGCCGCGCTTTCTCACCCTGCAGAACGCTTACCATGGCGACACTCTCGGCGCAGTATCGCTGGGGCATATCGACCTTTTCCATCAACAATTCTCGGGGCTCGTTTTCAAAACTGACCACGTGATGGCTCCGTATTGCTACCGTTGCCCTTACAACCGCGCGCGACCCGAGCGAGCCGATGCGCGAGACTATCGCAAATGCAATTGGGAATGCCTCGACACACTCGAAAAGAAATTGCAGCGAGCCAAACGCCGCGGCAATCCCTACTCGGCATTTGTTTTCGAGCCGCTGATCCAGGGAGCGGCCGGAATGATTGCGCAACCGCCGGGCTGGCTGGCGCGCGCAACTCAGATGGCGCGTGACCACGGCGCTTTGCTGATCGCCGACGAGGTCCTGACCGGATTTGGGCGTACCGGATTTGCGGCCACTGATAACGCCAAACCGTGCACGGCGACCCAACCGCGACTCTTTGCCTGCCACAAGGAAAGCGTCCAGCCGGATTTCATGGCCGTGGCTAAAGGGCTAACCGGTGGTTACCTGCCTATGGCCGCGACGCTGACCACGCAAAAAATCTTCGACGCCTTTCTGGGCAATTACGCCGAGTTCAAAGCCTTTTTCCACGGACACAGCTTTACCGGAAACCAATTAGGGGCAGCGTTGGCGCTGGAGAACTTGAAACTGCTTCAACACCCGGCTTGCGCGCGTGCCGCGTTGCGAATCGAACGAACTCTGCGACAGGAACTGCAGACGCTTTGGAAATTCCCGGCGGTGGGCGACATCCGCCAGGTTGGCCTGATTGCCGGCATTGAGCTGGTAAAGAACTGGCGCACCCGTGAGCCGTTCGATTTGCGCGAGCAGGCCGGCATTCGCATTTGCGAAGCTATGGCCAAGCGCGGCGTACTGACGCGTCCAATCGGTAACATCGTAGTCCTCATGCCGCCCTATTGCACCACCACCGACCAAGTTCGCACGATGGTCCGCACCCTCAGCCTCGCGATTAAAGAAACCTCTCCGTCGTAATAATAATTGTTTGAAGCAAAAGCGAGATTACGATTACGAGCCTAAAAGCAACTCCTCAATCTCCCGATAGTTCCCTACCACAAAGGACGCATGGTTCAGTTCCGTCGCGGGATGTGTATTTGTAATTGCAATCACTTGCATTCCGGCTGCCAATCCCGCCGCTACGCCGGGCTTGGAATCTTCAATCACCCAACAATCGGGCGCTGTCACACCCACCAGTTCCGCCGCGCGCAGGAAAATGTCCGGCGCCGGCTTGCCTCGCGCGACCTCCGACCCGGTAATCGTCGCAGAAAAAAACCGTCCTAAGTTTTTCAACGCCAACACCTCTGCAACCACTGCCCGTTCGGAACCTGAGGCCAGCGCCAGCCGATACTTCTGCGCGAGCTTCTCCACCAATTCCGGCAGGCCGGCAAACAGGGGCTGCTCGCGGCGCAGGATCTCCAGCACGCGGTTGCGCTTCAGGGCGAGCAATTCCTCCAGTGTCTGCGTCGGTTTGTGTTTGGCCATAAAATCAATCCACAGATCCTGATCCGTGCGCCCGATGTAATCGGCAAACTTGATCCCGTGACGATCGCCGTAGCCGATCTCGCTCAGCACCTCAAGGAACGCCCGCTCATGACGCGGTTCGCTGTCCACGATCACGCCGTCCATGTCGAAAATGACAGCCCGCGGCAGCTTCATTTCAGTTTCGTCTCGCCCAGCTTCAGGATCCGCTCGAATTGCGCGCTTGTGGCGGGCACGACCGATAGCCGCGCTTGCCGCAGCAGCGGCAGATCCTCAAGCGCACGGTCGCTTTTCATTTCATCCAGCGTCACCGGTTGCGCCAGCGCTTTGACGGGAACCAAATCGACGCACGACCAATCGCCTTCTTTCGAGGTCGGATCGGGATAAGCCTCTTTGTCGACGCGGGCGCAGCCGACCACCTGCTTTTCGCTGACACTGTGGTAATACAGCACGAGGTCCCCGCGCTTCATCGCGCGCAGGTTGTTTCGCGCCTGAAAATTCCGCACGCCGGTCCAGGCCGTGCGCCCATCCTTCACGAACGCAGACCATGAGTAAGCTTCCGGTTCCTGCTTCACCAGCCAGTAATTCATGGGCGAGACATTAAAACCGCCTCCGCTTCCCGTCACGCCAAAGGTTGCTTAAGAATTCGGTCAAGGCGGATGGACAGAATGACAGGATTTAACAACAAAGAAACAAAGGTACGAAGTGAAAAGGAAACCGGATTTAGGATCCGTGCCCGGGCGGCCACGCGAGCTCACGACCTCTTCAATACAAAATAAAAAATGCTCAATACCCAATGCTCAATGAAGAGTCTCCTTCGGGAGTTTGCAGACTCGGAGGTCTGCGCTACTGACTCTGATCATGCGCGTGATGCTCAGGTGCACTATGCCGAAAATATCCAAGCTGGCGCACCGCCTTTCGCGCAAATCCAATCAATGCTCGACGAAAACCGATGTCGATCGCGACCCGGCGTTCGGTCATATGGTCACGCCGGAGCTCTTCCATCCGCGGCTGCAGCCCTGACGTATCAATGCCATGCCCGGCCCACTCCTCGGGAGGTTCCAGTGGTTTCCAATTGCGCACGCGTTGTGAGTGCTTGAAGCAGAGATAACACAATCCCAGGACCACGAAGGCAAACTCAATAATGAATCGTAACCACTCCATTGGGAACCTACTTCACCAACTTCACGCGGATTAGTTCGCACGCATTGTCGGTGCAGCGGGTGATCTGCAGTTTCCCGCCGGTGATGACGCTGCGAATCTTATGCAACGACACAATCTCCCCATCCACCACCATTGCGATGCGGCCGCCCAGATGGGCCCGGGTGAAAGCTTCCGCCCGTTCGGCGTTTTTGCGCGCCAGCGACACCGACAGGATGCTCTTGCCCTGGTCATCGCGTTTCATCTCCGGCACCCCTTCGATAATCAACGGCACGTAATCCTTCAGATCGATGGCCACGTAATTGAGGGGCGTTTCTGGAGGAGCATCGCTGTACTTTCTTCGGTCATATGCGAGCACAAGCTGGGAACTATCCCCTGCACGTGCCTCCTGAGCAGTCGGCGCCTCACGCAATACAAGATACGCCCCATTCTCGAGTGAATGCGCCGAAGGGACGATCGTGCCGTGCGCCTGACTTGTAGGTTGTGCGTATAGGCTATTGCACCAGTAGACCGCGAACCCGAGGACGAGAGCCAGGGT
Source organism: uncultured Verrucomicrobiota bacterium (assembly GCA_964623885.1). GTDB lineage: Bacteria > Verrucomicrobiota > Verrucomicrobiia > Limisphaerales > UBA8199 > CAZUVM01. The sequence goes on along the minus strand of CAZUVM010000200.1, from coordinate 14,627 downwards.
AAGCGCAGGGTGAAGTGCCTTGTTTTTTCTCATAAGCTTTTGGACAGCGCGGTCTCCAAAATGTTTTGGACAAGAAGCGGGCATCCGTGCGGACCACAACGACCTCGCATCTATTTCCATATCGGGTGCCTCATTGGTTTTCTGCTGACTGGCACACAACCACTCGCAGGACTTCAGGATACGCGGCTGTGGTCCAGACCAGGCCGCAATCTGGACACGCGAACGCTTCCGTATTCAGTTCAGCGCCGCCTTCGGAACGGTACTGGTGCCACTTGAGTGCGCTCGGAACAAACGACAGGACCGCCTGAATGCTGCGTCCAAGCTCACATAATCGTCCCACGACAGCCTTCTGAGATTTACATTTCGGGCATTCAATCATGTCACATTGAAGCTTATCGTATCCGTGCCGCTCTTGACTTCATAGACAGCGGCTCCAGCCAGCTCTAATTTATTGGACCAGGAATTGACTGTCCACTCTGCGCGCCGAGCATTATTTTCGGTGCATGGATCTCGAGTCTAATCTAGCTCAGATTCAGCAACGAATCGCGGCGGCGTGCGCGCGGGCCGGGCGTGACCCGGCGTCGGTGGCCCTGATGGCGGTCACCAAGACACATTTACCCGAAACGGTGGCGGAGGCGGCGCGCCTGGGGCTCATGTTGTTCGGCGAAAACAAGGTGCAGGAGGCCAAGGCCAAAATCCCGCTCTGCCCGGGCCGGCTGCGCTGGCACATGATCGGGCATTTACAGACGAACAAATGCCGCAACGCGGTCGAGTTGTTCGAGATGGTCCAGAGCGTGGACAGCTTGCACCTGGCGGAGGAACTCAACAAGCGGGCCGAGCAGTTCGGGAAAACGCTGCCGATTCTGCTGGAGGTGAATATCGTGGGCGAGGCGAGCAAGTTTGGTTATCCGCCGGACAAACTACTCGCGCAACTGGACCAGTTAAACCTGTTGCCGCGACTGGAGATCCACGGGCTAATGACGATCCCGCCGTGGAGCCCCTTGCCTGAACGGGCGCGGCCGGTGTTCCGCAAACTGCGCGAGGTAAAGTCGGAATGCGAGCAGATCCTGGGTGCGCCCCTGCCCCAACTGAGCATGGGCATGACTGGCGATTTCGAGGTGGCAATCGAGGAAGGGTCGACGATGGTGCGCATCGGCACGGCGCTGTTCGGCGAGCGGGGAAAAGGGAAAACGGGGTGAGAAAGAAACTTCACCACAGATGAACGCCTTGCCTGACGCCAAAAAAACGGCGCGTCCCGAGGGGTGGGGAGGATCGGGACGCGCCTTGCGGGATGGGGCTTAATTTACGCTGCGTGCTCGGCCGCGTACTCCGATTTGAGGGTGAGCAAATTGTGCAGGCCTTTGACGCCGGGCAACTTCAGGAGCAGTTGACTCAGGGTGTCGCGCTGATGCCACCAGTCGACGGTGCCTTCGAGGGTAATCCAGCCGTCCTGGACGGTGATGCTGATGGTTTCCGGTGAAATAGTGGTGAGCCATTGGATGGCGTCGACGGCCTCGGCGGCGATCTCACCATCTGTGACCACTGCGGTCAGCTGCCCCGCAGAATTCTCTTTCAAGGGGTCATTACCTTTCATAAGTATACTAATTACTACGACAATAATTTCTGAGATATATTTATAAGTAAGAACGCAGGGTAACGCAATGCATAAATTAACGATTTACATGCTAATTATATGTATTATTATCATTATGAATCCTTTCTGCAGGCAACCTCAGATTCGGGGCCAGCAAACCTTGGCGCGAAAATGGCAATTTTTGGAGAGCATGACGTGGAATGAAGGCAGACACTGGAAAAGGAAAATTATGAGTAGTACGCGCAGCGCAGCGCCACCGAGCGAGCGCGTCCGGGTTGACTTGGAACGCGGGTTCCCAGAGCCCCGGGTGAGACTGGCCGTGGAGCGCTACGACGAGGCGCAGGGCTGGTGCCTGGTGAACTCCATCAGCCTGCCTCTGAACCACCTTCCTTTATTGGAGCAAGCGCTGGAGGAGCTTCGACGCGGCTCACCGACCGCGGAACCGCCGGATCGTAAAATTATTCCGTTTCCTGGGTTTCATCGGAGCGGCGGCGGTCACGATCACGCAGTAAGCCGGTGAGCGGCGAGTTTGGATTTGTGGGATTAATGGATTGGTTTGGAGGAGTCAGCCAGTAACTAATCGCAAAGAGCCACACCATTTAAGATCTCAGACGGAGACTCAGGAAGGAGGTTCTCATTGAGCATTGAGAATTGAGTATATGTCATTTCTCATTGTGGAAGTTGTGGAAGCTTCGCACTTTACAGCAGCCTGGCGCGCCCCTAAAAGGAGAAGGTCATGCGCGGAAGCAATTTGTTGTTGTTGTTGGTTGTGCTCGGAGTCATTGGCGTTTGGGCAGCGTTCTTCTATCTAAATCGCGAATCCCGAATGGAGCGGCGTCGGCGCAAAAGCCATAGCCGCGTCATTTCGAAGGCCCATGGTCCCTCTGTTAAGTTCAGCGTCCGCTTGCCAAAGAAGTAGCGTCGCCAGGCACGAAACCGCACCTAGAACTTACCGCCGAGGCGCCAAAGCCGCCGGAGAAAACACAGAGAAGCCGCCGGCCACAAAGAGGATCTCCCGTGCGCCGTTTCCGCTGCTGCGAGCGGGAAAGGCTCGCGGTCCGGAGGCATTTTCTAAATTCGGCGATTGGCTATCACCTTGCCCATCAATCCACCAATCCATCAATCCATTCTGCACTCCTCACTCCGCTAACGAGTTGGTCCGTAGTATACCCCCGTTGAAATGGGTATTTGTTCAGGGTTTGGCGGGTCCGCTGGACTTGTTTTTTGACGCGCATCGCAATATGGTGTGGGTATGAAGAACGATGTGGTCCCGGTGCAGATCCGCGGAATCCTTCCCGCCAACAGCGGCTGCGCCTTGTTCGTGGGCAACGACGAGAAGGTCTTCGTGATCAACGTCGAGCCGAACATGGGTGCCATCATCGGAATGTTCCTGCGCGAGACTCCGAAGGAACGGCCGCTGACTCACGATCTGATTCAAAGCATTTTCAAAGGGTTCAGCATCAATGTGGAGCGGATCGTCATCACTGAACTGCGGAACTCAACGTATTTCGCCCGCTTAATCCTCCAGCAACAAAACGAATTGGCCCGCAAAATCGTGGAGATCGACGCCCGGCCGAGCGATTGCCTGGCCTTGGCCACCGCCCAAAAGCGACCCATCTACGTGACGACCAGTCTCTTCGAGCAAGTGGAGGACATGAGCGAGGTGCTAGACCGGATCAACGAATCCGGCACCAGCGAGTCCGAATAGGAGCGTAATGCCCGCGCGTGCCGCTACGCAGTCTGCGCCAGTGGTGTTGGTCTGCGGCGAAGATGATTTCGCCGTTCAGCAAAGGGCTCGGCAGATCTACGAGGAGTGGACCAAAGAACTGGGTGGAATGGACCATGAAATCCTCGACGCCTCGGTTTCCAACAGTGGCGAAGCCCTCAAAGTCCTCGGCCGGCTCAGGGAAGGCCTTCAAACGTTGCCGTTCTTCGGTTCGGGCAAAGTCGTCTGGCTGAAAAACTGCAACTTCCTGGCCGACGACCGGGTGGGCGGCGCCGCGGCGGTGACCGAAACGCTGGGCGACATCGCCCAGGAACTGAAGGATTTCTCCTGGCAAGGCGTGCGGCTGCTGATTAGCGCCGGCAACGTCGACAAACGTCGGGTCTTCTACAAAACTGTTGATAGAATTGGCCGCGTCGAGGCTTTCGCAGGCTGGTCTGTGAATGACAAGGACTGGGCCGCGCAAGCGGAGATCTGGGCGCGCAAGGCAGTTGCGGCCAGGAACAAAGCCATTTCCGAAGACGCTTTGGCTGAGCTAATCAACCGCGTCGGACCCGAAGCGAGGCAACTGGATAACGAAATTGAGAAAGTGACACTTTATGTCGGCGCCCGGCAGGAGATCCGGTTGGAGGACGTCGAAGCAATTTGCATTCGCAACAAAACGGCCCGGGCGTTTGCGCTGGGGGACGCCCTGGGCGACCGGAACCTGCCGGAACTGTTGAGACGCCTTGACGAAGAATTGTGGGAAGTGAAACTGGACCCGCAAAAATCCGAAATCGGGCTACTGTACGGGCTGATTAGCAAAGTCCGCGCCATGTTAATGCTAAAGGAAATGCTGCGCGAAGGGTGGGTGAAACCGGAAACGGATTATCGCCGGTTTGCGGCCCAGCTCCAGCGCGTGCCACCCGACCAGGTGCCAACGGATCGGCGCTTTAATCCGCTGGCTTTAAACCCTTACGTATTGTTCAAGGCGCTGCCGCAGGTCCGCAAATACAGCGAGGCGGAGCTGGTTCGGGCCATGGACCTGTTGTTGCAATGCAATTTCCGGCTGGTTTCAAGCCAGCTCGATGAGTCGCTGGTATTGCAGCAAACTCTGGTACAGATTGTGGGGGATACTACCCAGTCGCGATGAACACGCCATCTGCCAAAATGTGGGTGCTGGTTGGGGAAAAGTTCGCCTGTGTGAAAATCAATGGGCGGGCGAACTTTAACTCGAGCATCGATTTCCGGACCGTGCTGAATGAGCTGCAGGTGAAAGGCTATAACTATTTCGTTCTGGATCTTTCCGAATGCCAATTGATGGATAGCACGTTTTTGGGCGTGCTCGCCGGGTTCGGGCTGAAGATGAACCCGCCTCAGGGGGCGTCCCGAGGAACGATCGAGTTGCTCAACCCGAACGCGCGGATCAGCGAACTGCTGGAGAATCTGGGCGTGATACATCTGTTCACGGTGAGGCAAGGCGCGGAGTCGCCGGCGTGTTCGGGAGAAGCACAGCCGGTCGAGCCTGCCGGCGCGACCCGTGAGGATATGAGCCGCGCCTGCCTGGAAGCACACAAAACCCTGATGGAAATCAGCCCCGGCAATGTGGCAAAATTCAAGGACCTGACGCAGTTTCTGGCTGAGGATTTGAAAAAAGCCAAAGGCGCCGCAGCGCAGGCCTAACGCGATGCCGAACCACGTTGGGCATTTTTTAACGCAAAGGCGCACAAGACCGCAAAGACTTAAAAGGTCGAGCACTAAAACCCCGTGGGCCAGCAGTAACCCAAGGTAGTCACTTCAATCGCAAACCGAACCTGCCACTTTGCGGCCTAGCGGCTCCTTGCGGCTTCCTGTCGAATCTCGAATGCCTCACCCACGCACCATTCCTGCCGCTGCGAGAGGCGACCACTCGCGCTCCGAAATCCGCACCAGCGCGGGAAGCTCGCGCTCCGCTCCAAACGCGCTCTAGGGAAGAAACGCGGCGTGGACGGCGCGCATTGCCTGTTCGCCTTTGGCGAGGTCGATCACCACTGAGATCTTAATCTCGCTGGTGGAGATCATGTCGATATTGACGCCTTCACGCGCCAGGGTATCGAACATTTTGCCGGCGACACCAGAGTGGCTCTTCATCCCAACGCCGACAATCGAGAGCTTGGCGATATTCTCGGTGGCAATGACCTTGCCGAAACCGACTTCGGCGCGCAGGCCTTCAATCACTTTCTGGGCCTTGAGCAGTTCCGGCTTGTCAATCGTGAAGGAGAGGTCGGTGGCGGGGGCGCCGCTGCCATGGCTGATGTTCTGCACGATCATATCGACGTTCAGGTTCGCGTCGCCAATGGCCTTAAAAATGCGGGCGGCGATGCCCGGCTTGTCGGGCACGGCAACGAGAGTGACCTTGGCCTGGTTTTTGTCGAGCGAGACGCCGCGCACGACGACATCTTCCATATTCCTGGTTTCTTCTTTCACAATGGTTCCTGGGTGATCGTTGAGGCTGGAGCGGACTTCAAAAATAACGCCGAATTTTTTGGCGAATTCGACCGAGCGCGACTGCATCACTTTGGCGCCCAGGCTCGCCAACTCGAGCATCTCGTCGTAAGAGATTTCTTCGAGCTTTTGCGCGGCCGGGACGAGCCGCGGATCGGCGGTGTAGACGCCGTCGACGTCGGTGTAAATCTGGCAGAGATCAGCCTTAAGGGCGGCGGCGAGCGCGATCGCGGTTAAATCCGAGCCGCCGCGACCCAGGGTGGTGACCTGGCCATCGATGGTCTGGCCCTGGAATCCGGCTACAATAACAACCTGGCCTTCATTCAAGAGCTCGTGGATGCGCTTCGGCGTAATATTTTGAATTTTGGCCTTGGTATGGACACCATCGGTGACGATGCCTGCCTGGGCGCCCGTGAGCGAGACCGCCCGCAAGCCGAGCGCGTGCAAGGCAATGGCGGTCAGCGCGATCGTCGTCTGTTCGCCGGTAGCCAGCAGAACGTCCATTTCACGTTCGTTGGGCAACGGCATGATTTCCTTGGCCAACTTGATCAAATTGTCAGTCACCCCGCTCATGGCCGAGACGACAACCACGACCTTATCACCCTGGCCGTGGTACTTGGCCACACGCGCGGCAACGTTGCGAATGCGCTCGGTATTGCCCACCGACGTGCCGCCATACTTCTGGACAATTAAAGCCATAGTTTGCTGCTGATTATCGGAAAATTGGGTTGAAAGTGAATTCTATTTCTACTCATGCGGAACAACGAGGCGCAGGGATTATTGGAAGTTCTCAACCCGCAGCATGACGGGGGGCCCTTTGACCACCTGCAGAGCAGCTATCTTCTTTAGCGCGCGAGAAACCGCGCCATTTGGAGCATCGTGCAACATGAGGATCAGCGGCACACTGGCACCCTCGTGACCTTCGGGCTGAATTACGGACGAAATGCCGATATGGGCGTCACCGAGGATACGTGTGATTCGAGCGAGGGTGCCCGGCACGTCTTTGACGCTCAAGCGGACGAAATACGGCGAGACGGACTCATCGATAGGCAGCACCGCGCCGTCACGTTCATGGGGTACGAACGGCGGTACGCGGTGTTTGGTGCCGAATTTCAGGTCCAGCGCGGCGTCCGCTACGTCGCTGAGCACCGCGCTGGCGGTGGCGTCTTTGCCCGCGCCGCGGCCATAGAATAACGTGTCGCCTACGACGTCGCCGCGGACGAACACGGCGTTGAATACGTGGTTCACGTTGGCCAGCACATGGGAATTGGGTACGAGCGCCGGGTAAACAGAGACCTGGATGCGGCAGATTTTCTGCCCGCGCTTTCCTTTGCCAGCCGGTTGGTCGCGTCCAGTCCCCGCTTTGATGACGCCGAGCAATTTAATGGTGTAGCCCAATTGGCCGGCAAACTGGATATCCAGTGCCGTGATACCGCGAATGCCCTCGACATAAATCTCCTTGGGATTCACCCAGAATCCATGGGCTAAAGAGGCCAGAATGCCGATCTTGTGCAAGGCGTCGTGGCCGTCAACATCGAGGGACGGTTCGGCCTCAGCATACCCCTGGGCCTGTGCGTCCCGCAGCACGTCGGCAAAATCAGCGCCTTCGAGCTTCATCCGAGTGAGGATGTAATTGCAGGTGCCGTTGACGATGCCGTAGAGGTGAGTGATCCGGTTACCGACGAAGCCTTCGCGCAAGGATTTAATGATAGGGATTCCGCCGCAGACGCTCGCTTCGTAATAGAGATTAGTGCCGTACTGCTTTGCGGCGGCAAATAGTTCCTCGCCGTGGGCTGAAAGAAGCGCTTTATTGGCAGTGATCACGGGTTTGCCAAGTTTGAGCGCCGCCAGGATCATGGTGCGAGCGATAGTGGTTCCGCCCACCAATTCGGCCACAATATGGATTTGAGGATCGTTCACGACGGCCTGCCAATCCGTGGTCATGGAGGCAACAGGAATGGGATAAGGCCGTGGCTCGTCGAAAGCTTTCACCGCCACTTTGGGAAGATGGACTTTCACTCCAATGCGGGAAGCCAGCAGCTCGCCGTTGTGCTGCCAGGCGTGAAAAACGCCGCTGCCTACGGTACCGCCGCCGATCAACCCCAGATTCACCTGCTGCATAATGGGCGCAGAGCTTGCCGGGATCCGAACGCAGCGACAATTCAATTCCGATAAAGTCGTCCGTTTCTGGCGTTCGCAGCTGGGAAGCCTGTGATACAGCAGACTAGGAGGTCTCAGACGGCCTGGGCTACGGAGTTCGGGTAGCCAAGGTGGAGACGAGTGTCTCAAGCTGCGAGAGTCGGCGACTCAAGTCGCGGTTCTGCGCTTTAAGTTCCTCGATTTCTGTATCCTTGGCTTTTAAGAAGGTGCGGTCTTCCTCTTCCTTTTGGTTCAGGCCCTGGATAGCAGCCAGAGCGACACCGGCTTCATCAACATCAGCGATGTGCTTGTCGTCCTGACCATTTAGGCCAAATGCCGCATGGAAATCCTGCGCCATAGGGCCCAAATGGCGTATGGCGGCGGGTTCATTCGTGTAGTTCCAGGTTTGGATCGGAAGGGCCAAGACCTTTCCGAGCACGGAAAGGGAATCAACGTCGATAAAATTCCCCTTCTTTGTCCGATCCGACGCTGAGGTCCAGGATCCACCGTCGCTCAGGTAAGCGCCGGTCCAGGTGGAAATCGTTGCGGGCGTGCCGGGGAAACCGACATTTCCCTTGCCGATATAAAGCCAACGACTGCCGCCACCGCCTGATAGCTGTGTGTTATAGTCAACGCTGAAACCATTGGTGGCGAAGATTTGGAATTCGTCGCTATTTACCGCGTAATTGGGATTGGGGAAACTATTCCAGACAAAGGAACGGGGGCTGGGCACGTACGCGCTCCTTCCGGCGGCGAAGCTGTAATCACCAGAGGCGGTGTTTTGGAAACCGCCGGCAACAGTAGCCCCCTGACCGCTGGCGACATTGTTGTAGCCGCAGCCGACGGTGGCATAGAGGCCGCTGGCAACGTTGCTGTAGCCGCCGCCAATCATGGCGTAACCGCCACTGGCAATGTTGCCGTAGCCGGTAACTACCGCGCCATAGAAACCGCCGGCGGAGTTGACAGCCCCGGCGCCTACAAATGCGTTCGGTCCAGTGGCGGCATTGTTACCACCGCCGGCAATGGCCGAATAATCACCCAGCGCGCGATTTTGGTAACCCCCAGCAACAGTGGATATATACCCGCCGCTGAGGTTGCCCGAACCGCCGCCGATCGTGTCGGATGTATTGGTGGCAATGTTTCCCTGCCCGCCCGCGACGCTTGCGCCATAACCGCTGCTCAGATTATCAACGCCGCCGCCCACCGTTCCCGCGTAAGCACTGTTGGTATTTGAGGCGCCACCACCTACTGTTCCGAATTGAGCGCTGTTCAAATTGAGGAAGCCACCGCTGACTACTGCTAAATCGCCGGTATTCACGTTGTAATAACCTCCGGCCAGGACAGAGGCCTGGCCTGCGGCAAGGTTGTTGTAACCCGCGCCGATGATAGTGTAACTGGAGTTGGTCTGGATCGTGTTGACCTCGCCACCTCCGATGACGCAGTAAATAGCATTGGAACGAATCGTGTTGAACTGACCTCCACCAAGGAAGGCATTGTTGGCATTAGTTTGGATGGTGTTGTTCCTGCCGCCCGCCAGGACGGAGTAGCTCGCATTGGTTTGAATTACGTTGTTGTTCCCGCCCACCAAGACCGAATAGCCGGCGTTCGTTTGTATGGTATTGCCGATCCCGCCGCCCAGGAAGGAGTAATAAGCGTTGGATTGAATGTTGTTGAAATAGCCGCCGCCAAGGACTGAATAGTATGCGCCGGGTTGGATATTATTGAAGTACCCCCCGCCGATATGGGCATAGGTGGAGCCCGTCTGGATTGTGTTGTCATAACCACCGCCGACGACCGAATACCCGGCGTTGGCTTGTATGGTATTGGCATAGCCGCCGGCGATAACCGAGACACCCGAATTTGTCTGAATCGAGTTAGCACCGCCGCCGCCGATCACAGAGTAGTATGAGTTCAGTTGGATGCTGTTGTAGGTGCCGCCAACCAGAACAGACTCGGAGGAATTCGTGGCAATGACATTGGCCACACCACCCCCGATGACAGAGTCGTAAGCGGTGAGCTGAACGCTATTGCTGATGCCACCGCCGATAAAGGCGTGGTCGGCCGCCACCGTGTTCACCCGGCCACCGGCGATCGTGCCGAAGATCGCGGCAACGTGATTGGAGCCGCCGCCGAGATAGAAGCTCCCTGAAACGTTTCCACCACCGGCGATGGTGGCTCCGACGATCCCGGGATCAACATAGTTGATGGGCGCACCGCCGATGACATTCGGAGCGCCGTTGGTGTTGGGCTCGACCCGGAAAGAGCGCGTGCCGTTGGCCCAGATCTCCACCGGCTGGTTATTGGTGCTGCCCAGGAATTGGCCGCCGGCCACATTGTTTCCGCCCAATTGCCAGAAAGCGCCGGCGGTCACGCCATTGAGAGTTACCGCATTGACATTGCTAATGCCGGTGCCATTGCCATAAAAACTTCCGCTGATCACGTTAGCAGAATTGTTCAGCGTTACAGCGTTGGTGTAGGTCCCGGCAGCGAGGCCCCCAACAACGTTTTCGGCAAACACGGCGTAGGGCACGGGGGTTATTGGCTGGAGCGGATTCAAACTCGTGTAGGTCGCGCCACCATTTGTTTTCACGTCGACTTCAAGCCAATAATTGCTGCCGTTGAAAACTCCTGGCCCGAAATCGAGCGTTACCGTGAAGAGACCATTCGAAACGGCATGGCCGTTGACCAGGGAAGTGGTCCCTGCCTGATTATTTCCGAAAGAATCGAGAAATAACTTGAAACGCAGGTCGTACGTGCCATTGGCCGGACCGGCGGCGTCGTTCAGGCGGCCCTGGTAAGTGAATGCGGTTCCCTGGGCCGCGGCCTGAAATGCGCCGGCAAGAACGAGCAAGAGGGCAAGGATTTTTGATTTCATAGTTTGGTCAATTGGAGTTGGGTGGAGGCTGCCAATTCATGGCTCACCTCCGTGTTGAAATGCATCGAAAGCCACCAAGCGCAACCGTGCGTTTAATACAAGAAACGAAACACGCGCGCTGCATAACGAAATAGCCGATCGTCAGTCTGGAACGAATCTATCGAAGCAGAGCACCAATAAGCTGTCAAGATGCAAGTGATAAGCCGAATTGACGGCCCAAAAGGCGAAGTTAGAAGAAAGCAGCGCCTTTAGGCGCTACTGGGTACAACGTTTTGAGCGCCGGATTGTTTGCGGCGTTCGGCGAGTTCGGCGGCCATCTGAATCGTCATCTGCTTATTTATTTTGTAGCAGATCAACAAAACCGTGCAGACGGCAAAAAGCACTCCGACCGCGATGCCGCTGCAAAAACGGAAGCCTTGGAGCGCCTCTGGGGCGTCCGGCGAACGAGGATCGTAACCGAACTGGTATTTCATGATCCAGAGAAAGGATGAATTCCCCAGGGCCAGCCCGAACTTTAAAGCAAACCCGATGGTGGCAAAAACGATGCCGGTGAACCGATGGCCCGTCTGCCACTCCGAGTAATCGGCAACGTCGGCATAAATGGCCCAGATCAAGGGAATCGTCGGCGCGTAAACCACCGCTATGAAAACGGTGAGTGCAACCATACCGCCAACCGCGGTCGGCGGCAGCAGGTAGAACGCCAGCGTTCCCAGGGTAGCCAGGCCAAAACCCCAAACGGCAATGGCTTTCTTGCCAAATCTCCGGGACAAGGCCGGCGAGAGCAAAATCACGAAAATGATGACCGCGGTGCCGATCATATTGATGAGGCTATTGGCGACGTCGGCAACGTTTGAAGCGGCGAGGTTGGATTTGTCGCCATGCACGATGTAGCCGAGGGTTTCCAGGAGTTTCGGACCCGACGCGCCCACCGGGGCTGTCAGGCCGAGCTTTTGCACCCAATCATAAAGGGCGCCCAGGTCAGCATAATGATGGTAGTAATTGTAAAGCGCGTTGCCGCGGAAAGAGAGGATGCAGAAATGCACCAGGGTCATGAAGAACATCACCTTCCACGGGTTGTTCTGGATCAGCCGGGCAAAGTCTTGCCGCGGCGAAGTTTTTTCTATGACAACAGGCTGGATGCGTTCTCGAGTAGTGGCGAAGGTGATCAAGAAGAGGACCAGACACAGGACCGCCCAAATTGTCATGGTCATCTGCCACCCGTATTGCCGATCGTGGCCGACGGCAAATTTGGCAACCAGGGGCAAAGTGAAGCCGCCGACTATAAACTGAGCCACATTCACCGAGACGAAACGGAAGGAGTTGAGCTTCGCCCGTTCATGAACATCGCCGGTCATAACGCCGCCCAAGGCCGCGTAGGGCATGTTGTTCATCGAGTAAATAGTCATGAGCAGAACGTTTGTAATAGCCGCGTAAGCGACCATCGCGCCCATGCTCCAACCTTTGGGCGTGGTGTACGCCAGGATCATGACTACGCACCAGGGCAACGCGGTCAATAGCACCCAGGGACGAAACTTGCCCCAACGTGTGTTCGTGCGATCGGCTAGGACGCCGACGATTGGATCGGCCACCGCGTCCCAGAGCCGCGCGCAGAGAAGAATGGCGGCGGCGGCATCCACACCGATACCAAACACGTCGGTATAAAAGTTCCCCTGGAAGAGAATCATCGTCATGAAGACGAAATTAGCCGCGGCATCGGCAGCGCTGTAGCCAGCTTTCTCCAGTAAAGAGAGTTTTTGATTAGAGTCGGGCATGGGGCGCTTACAGACTCAGGGCGTGGTTGGAAAATGCTTCAGTTGAGCCGGAGTGCCGCATGGCCAGGTCGCAGTTTCCGCGCGGGCATCGTTCCGACCGCTGCGAGCGGGGACCGCTCGCGCTCCGTTTAGCATTTTCCAAACACGCGCTCAAATGATCAAGGATTCGCGGTTAGCAATATTTTCTGCAAGTCGGCATCGCGTGAGGAAGAGCCGATCATGATCTCGAACTCACCCGGCTCCACGACCCATTTCATATTAATGTCATGAAAAGCCAGCAGCTCATGGGTGATCTCGAAGGTGATTTGTTTTGTCTGGCCCGGTTGCAGCGAGATGCGCTGGAAGCCTTTCAGTTCCTTGATCGGGCGAGTGACGGAGCTATAGCAATCGCGAATATACATTTGCACAACTTCGTCGCCCTGGCGCTTGCCGGTGTTGCTGACATCGATATGAACGCGCGTGGAATCTTTGACACGGATGGTTTTGCGTTCGAGCCGCAAGTTAGAGTAAGAAAAAATCGTGTAACTCAGCCCGTACCCAAACGGATATAGCGGGGAGACATCGCCGAAGAGGTACCCGCGGCGAGCAGAAGGTTTGTAGTTGTAGAAGGCCGGGATGTGGCCGGCCGAGCGTGGAATGCTGATAGGCAAGCGGCCTGCCGGATTATAGTCGCCGAAGAGGACATCCGCCACGGCATGGCCGGTCTCCTGGCCGAGGTACCAACACTCGAAAATGACAGGAACGTGCTCGACCAGGTAATTGATCGAAAGCGGCCGGCCATTGAAAAGCAACGCAATGACGGGTGTGCCGGTCTCGAGCACCGCTTTTACCAACTCCTCCTGCATGCCGACCATTTGCAGGCTGGCCGCATCGCCGAGATGAGTCTTCGACCAGCCTTCGCGGGAAGTCTGCTCGTTGCCGCCGATGGCCAGGACTACCGCGTCTGCCTTCAATGCAATATCCACCGCTTCTTCGATGAGCCGTCGATCCTCTTCCGGGTTGCTGCGCGTGACGAGGTCCTGGTTCCATGAACCACCGATGGTGATTTTGCATCCTTCGGCATAAGGCACTTTAACGTTTTCGCCAACTTTGGCGCGGATGCCCTCCAGAACCGAGGTATAAAAAGCTGGTCGTCCGCTGTAGCCGCCGAGCAATTCCCGGTCGGCATTCGGGCCAATGACTGCCAGTGAATTGATTTGGCTCGGATCCAGAGGGGCCAGGCCGCCGTCATTTTTCAGCAGCGTGATTGATTCGCGGGCGGCTTGAAGAGCCAGCCCGCGGTGGGCCTGATCGCTGGCGATGCGTTTGGCTTCCTCGGGTTCGACATAAGGATCATCAAAGAGCCCGAGTTTGAATTTGCAGCGGAGCATCGGTCTGACCAGTCCATCGACTTCCGATTCCTTAAGAGTGCCTTCACGAACCAAATCAGCGATGTGCAGGTAACAATCCGGTTCGGGGAACTCGATGTTGACACCGGCGCGAACGGCGAGCGCCGCCGCTTCCTTCTTATGGCGGGCCACATGGTGTCCGTGGGTATCCGGTCGGTCACTGAGTTCCCAAATGGCGTAGTAGTCGGACACGCAGAAGCCGTCGAAACCCCATTCTTTGCGCAGCACGTCACGTAACAGCCAGCGGTTGGCGTGAGACGGCACACCATCGATCTCGTTATACGAAGGCATGACGCTCAGAGCGCCGGCTTTTTGGACGGCTTCTTTGAACGGGCGGAGAAAAACATCTCGCAACACCCGGAGCGGCGCGTCCACCGGCGCGCAATTGATGCCGGATTCAGGTTGCCCATGCGCGGCGAAATGTTTGAGCGTAGCAAGGATGTGTTTCTTATCGCGGAACGAAGCGTCGCCCTGGAATCCACGGACGGCCGCGATGCCCATCGTAGCGACCAAAAACGGATCTTCGCCAAACGTTTCCTCTACCCTGCCCCATCGCGGGTCGCGGGCGACGTCGACCACGGGAGTAAGCGCCTGGTGAGTGCCGCGCGCGCGGGCTTCTTCGGCGGTCATCGAATACAGGGCTTTAACCAGATCAGGATTGAACGTGCCGGCC
>CAZUVM010000199.1:0-10066 GCA_964623885.1 uncultured Verrucomicrobiota bacterium | reverse complement strand
ATTCTGACGCCGGGAATGCTGCACCCCGATTTAACGCTGCGCTAGGTAGGAGGTAAGGCAACGGTTGTAGTGGTGCCGCGCACCTCTCCCCATTCCCCACTCCACCAAAGGAGGAGAGGGGGGTCGCTCTGACACGGTTAGACTTTATTGTGTTCTGAGGATTCATCGCAAGATCACAAATTCATCAAGGTTCATTAGCGCGCTGGCGACCACGGCGGTGGCGGCGAGTTGCGGGACAGGCAAACTTGCATCGCGCGGATGTTCGCCGGTGTTCAGATAGCTTTGCGCGGCAGCGGGGTCGCTCTCGAAGATCTGCAACTGCTCATGATACAGCCGGGACAGGACCGCCAGCTCCGCAGCCGTGGGCTGCCGGCCGGTCGCTTCGCGAAAGCCGCGGGAAACACAGGCTTCAACGTCGCCTCCGCAAGTGCGCAACAATTGTTCGGCCAGCACGCGGCCGGCTTCGACAAATTGCGGATCGTTCAAGAGTACCAGGGCTTGGAGTGGAGTGGTCGTGGTTTCGCGGCGAGCGGTGCACACCTCGCGCGAGGGCGCATCAAAAATGCGCATCGACGGCGGCGGTGCCGTACGCCGCCAGAACGTATAAAGGCTGCGTCGGTAAAGACTTTCGCCCTTGTCTTGTGCGTAGTGTTTGCCCGTGCCCGCCTCTTCCCAAACTCCGGCAGGCTGGTACGGCCGCACGCTGGGGCCGCCCAGCCGCGATGTGAGCAATCCGCTCACGGCCAGGGCGTTGTCGCGAATCTCTTCTGCCCGCAGCCGGTGTTGCGGGCCGCGAGCGAGCAGGTGGTTGTCGGGGTCCTTCGCCAACAGTTCGGCATCAGCATGAGAAGATTGCCGGTAAGTGGCGGACATCACCACGCGTTTGTGCAGCCCTTTGACGTTCCAGCCGTGCTCCATGAATTGCCCGGCCAGCCAATCGAGCAGTTGCGGATATTCGGGCAGCCGGCCCTGCGTGCCGAAGTCCTCCTCGGTTTCGACCAGGCCGCGCCCGAAATGGCTGCGCCAAACACGATTGACCTCGACGCGCGCCGTCAGCGGGTTGCGCTGATCGACCAGCCAATGGGCCAGGCCCAGCCGATTGCGCGGCAGTTTATCAGAGAATGCAAAAATGCGCTCCGGAACGCCCGGATCGACCTGTTCGCCGCGCGCATCATAAGCGCCGCGCTTCAGCAGGTATGTGGGGCGGCGCGGTGACATTTCGCTCATCACGGCGATTTCAGGGACATCATCGATCAGGTTGTTCTCTGCCTCGCGCAGTGATTTAAGTTCAGCCGTTGCGGCGCGGTATGGGGCATCGACGTGCTGGAGATACCAGGTGAACAGCGTCGCGAAATCCGGCGCGCCCGTGGCCGTGCCGGCCACCTGTTTGACTTCCCAGGCGCTCAGGCAACGATCGAAAACCTGGAATTCGTCGATCACTCCGTTCTTGAATCCCGAATCGCGGAAGCGGCCGGCCAGGGTCAACTCGATTTGGTTGACTTCCATATCGCCCCACTGCTCGCGATGGAGAATGTCCTTGAAGAGGTGGTCGCGTACGATCTCCACGGGCAACAATTCGCCGGCCAGATAGAGACTGACGCCGGAAGCGCGGCTCGATCCGTCGTAGGTAATCGTCAGGTGCGACCATTGGTTGAGCGGCAGCGCTGAGCGGACGCGGACTTTGATCGCATTGCCTGGCCAGAAATGGATCAGGCTAAACGTCGGGCGGCCGTCTTCGAGCACCAGTTCATAGCCGCGGCTGCCCGAGTCCGTCCAGGCGCGCGACCGATGAAAAATGACCGCGCGCTCCTGCTTCTCCGTCGGTTTGAGCCAGAGACTGAAGGTGAAAGGAGTCGTGCGGTTGAACACGCCCGCGTTTTTGCAAATCACGGAGTTATCGCCGCTGAATTTCAGCGCGTGACCGATCTTGCCTTCGTCTGGAACCGGATTATCCACCAGTATCGCGGAGCGGTTGGTATTGACTGCGTCGGGCGTGGAATTTTTGGCAACGGTTTCGAAAGAGAAAGCGGCGGAGGGTTGCGGTTTATCGAACATGCGCGGACTCGAAGCCAGCCACTTATCGAAATCCGCCTGGGCGCTCCGGGACAGCTTAGCGAGCGTCGTTTCCTGGTCGCGGATCTTCGCCAGCAACTCGTTGTGCTTGGCTTCGACACCTGCGGGATACAGCAGCAGAGTCGGGGAAGGGGTCGCGTGGGTGAAATGCGAATAGAGGCCGGACTCGTCGATGTTGTTGAAGAAAGCCGCGACACGATAGAACTCCTTTTGGCCGATCGGGTCGTATTTGTGATCGTGGCAGCGGGCGCAACCGAGCGTCAGGCCCAGGAACGTAGTGCCGGTGGTCGCGACGCGATCGGCGACATACTCGGCGCGGAATTCTTCCTCGACGCTGCCGCCCTCATTGGTTTGGCGATGCAACCGGTTGAAAGCGGTGGCGAGGGCCTGGTCGCGCGTGGGCGAGGGCAGCAAGTCCCCGGCGATTTGCCAGGTGACAAACTGGTCGTAAGGGAGATTGTCATTAAAGACGCGGATGACCCAGTCGCGCCAGGGCGAGATATCGCGCTCGACATCGTTTTGGTAGCCGTAGGTATCGGCAAAGCGGGCGAGGTCGAGCCACAAGGCGGCTTGTTGCTCGCCGTAAGCGGGAGAGGCGAGCAACCGATCCACCAAATGCTCGTAGGCGTCCGGCGAGGTATCGCTCACAAAACTGTCGATCTCATCCAGGCTGGGCGGCAAGCCGCGTAGATCGAAACTGAGCCGGCGAATGAGCGTTTCCCGGGAAGCTTCCGGCGCGGGCCTTAGCCCCTCGCGCGCCAGGCGCGCCTCGACGAATGCGTCAATGGGATTGCGCTCGAGCGATCCGGTTGTCACGCGCGGCACCGGAACCTTGGCGACCGGGCTGAACGCCCAGTGTGGTTTGTATTCCGCGCCTTGTTCCACCCAGCGTTTCAACACTGCCTTTTCCTCAGCCGTGAGGCTGAGATTGCTCGCGACCGGCGGCATGCGGTCGTCTTCATTGGTTGCACTGATGCGCCAGCACAATTGACTCCGCTCCGGGTGAAACGGCACGACCGCTGATTCCTTGCGCGCCGCATCGCGAACGGCGTAGGCGTTCTCCTTCAAATCGAGGCGCAGCTTCCCTTTGCGGGCCTTCTCATCCGGTCCGTGGCATTTAAAGCATCGGTCGGCCAGGATGGGCCGCACCTGGAAGCAAAAGTCCACCGGGTCAGCGGCGGGAGCCGCCAGCACCCACCGGCCCCAGAACACCGCCAGCAGCAAACCGCACCAGGCTGCGGTCCGCCGGCGGCCAAACCGTGCGTTAGAATTACTTCGCAACAGGATGAGTAGGAATATAGCGCTCCCAGCGAAGCATTGACAAGCGTCGGGACCGCACAATTGCTGCGAGCCCGGATATTTTAAAGGCGATTGAGCCGCTTGTCGCGTAGCGCAGATTTCAATCTGCGCTGCTATCAGGGAGACGCGGCTGGCCATTGCCATAATTACCGCGCTGCCTCAGAAAATACTTGTTACTTTTTCGCCTCTGCGTGGATGTATATATGAAATGATGATCGATGACATGGACCTCGTGCGGCAGTATGCACGATGCCAATCCGAGGAAGCCTTCGCCACCCTCGTATCGCGGCATGTCAACCTGGTGTATTCCGTTGCGTTGCGTCAGGTTCGCGACCCGCACCTGGCGGAAGAGATTGCGCAAACAGTCTTCATCATTCTGGCGCGCAAGGCTGGTTCGCTTGGTTCCAAGACTGTGATTTCAGGCTGGCTTTACCGCACGGCCCGGTACGCAGCCGCCAAAGCTTTGACCCTGCGCGGTCGCCGGCAAAATCGGGAGCAAGAAGCCTATATGCAATCCCAATTGAACGGAACTGCAACGGAAACCTGGAGGGAGATCGAACCCCTGTTGGAAACGGCCATGGGACAGCTCGGCGAATCAGACCACAACGCCCTGGTGCTCCGTTTCTTTGAAGACCGAAGCTTCAAGCAGCTCAGCTCCGCCTTGGGAACAACCGAAGCTGCCGCCAA
Organism: uncultured Verrucomicrobiota bacterium; assembly: GCA_964623885.1. GTDB lineage: Bacteria > Verrucomicrobiota > Verrucomicrobiia > Limisphaerales > UBA8199 > CAZUVM01. Next base: position 6,007 of record CAZUVM010000199.1, on the reverse strand, counting down.
GATGCGGGTAAACCGGGCTTTGGACAAACTGCGGACGTTCTTTACCAGGCGGGGGCTCACCCTCTCGGCTGCGGCGATTGCCGGAGCCATCTCGGCCCACTCCGTTCAAGCGGCGCCGCTCGGGCTGGCGACATCGGTCACCGTGGCTGCTGTGAAAGGGGCAACCGTCACAACCTCAACCTTAACCCTGATCGAAACGACACTGAGACTTATGGCATGGACGAAACTTAAAACCACAGTTGCAGTGGGAGCGATTGCGCTTCTCGCCGCTGGCACCGCCACCATCACCGTACAACACGTAAAAACCAAGGCCGACTCCCCCGGCTTCAGCTTTGCAGGTTATGCTACGCCCGAAGCCTCCGTCCGATCCATGCTTTGGGCGGGCAGCCGAGGTGATTTCAAGGGTTTCCTGGCCGCCTGCACCCCCGAACAGATCAACCGGTTCGAGAGCAAAATGGCCGGCAAATCGGATGAAGAAGTCAGTCGCGCGGCCAAGGCCTGGGCCAATGCGCTCAAGGATTACCAGATTACCCAAAAGGATGTTATTTCCGGCAGCGAGGTTCATCTGCACATTCATGCAACGCCTTCAGTCGAGGGACTCCACAGCGGGAAGGTCATTGTCGACATGCGAAAGATTGGGAACGAATGGAAACAGGAAGGTGACCTTTGATCCGATCTTGCACAACCAGGCGATCCGGGATCCCCGCGGGCTTCACACTGATTGAGTTGCTGGTGGTGATCGCGGTTATCGCAATTCTTGCGGCGCTGCTTCTGCCCGCACTGTCGCAATCCAAGGAGAAAGGCAAATTCACCAGCTGCATGAACAATCTGCGGCAGGTCAACATCGCCATTCGCCTCTACGCTGATGAAAATGCGGATTCTTTGCCCGTATTGCCCACGCCAAACCCCTATCCCAACGGAGTCGGCGCGTATTACAAACAACTGGTCAAAGGTTACGTGGGACTGACCGGGCCCGCATCGCCGCTTGAGAAGGTCTTCATCTGTCCCTCGGATCGGATTCTTTCGGCACAGGTCGGCCATGCGTTCACGAGCTACACCTTCAACGGGTATGAGGTCGGGCCGGGCGCCATTGAGCGCATAACGGGCAAGAGGCTTGGCTCCATCAAAAGCGCCAGCAAGGCGGTGTTGGTTGGCGAGTGGCCCGCATTTTTTGGAGGCTCATGGCATCCGGTCGTTAACCAGGATTATCTGAACGCAAAGAACGTGCTGAGTTTTGCCGACGGGCATGCGCGCCTAACCAAAATTTACTGGGACGGTGTTTCCGATTCCGATCCCTGCAACTATGAGCCGCCTGCCGGATACGATTACCGCTGGGATGGTGAATGATTTTCGGCAAACGAGCCGAAACCCCCACCGCGTATGCGGTGAATTGAATTAGCCGTGGGCCTCGGCCCTTGTCATTACCCACATCTTCAGAGGACACATGAGCGCCTGTGATTGGGAGCGAGCATGGAATGACTCTTTTCACGACGCCAAAGGCGTCATTCATACCAGCCCAGGGCAACGCCCTGGGGCCAAAGTCATCATGGTTCGGTGCAGGCCAACGGCCTGCTTCATATGGTTTTGCGAAGGCGGGATGAGTTGGTGTGCTACATCGACAAACAGGAGCGGCATCAATTCAGCCGAACATCTCAGGAACCAGCTACTGTAACGTCGTAATAAACCGGTCCGCTTGGGCAATCGCAGTGTTCATATCCTGCAGCAACCTGGTAATGTCGCCCTGGATATTCAGGGTTTCGCCTTTTAGCGAGGCAATGGCCGCGGCGTTCAGGTTGTGTTTCAGATAGAGAACCTGGTCGTGCAATCGAGTCAGCACCGGGTCCATGCTTTGCTCCGCGCGTTTCAGCGCGCTATGCAATTCATCGTACCGGCCCCGCGTTTCGCGCAATTTCTCCCGATCGCTCGCTTGCAACTCCGCCGAGGACATTTGTTGGATCTCTTTTTCCCATTCCGTGAACAAGTCCGACGCCACGGTCTCCATTTCCTTGATCCGTTTGTGGACCGCGTCTGCTCGTTCGACCGAACGCTCGTATTCGCTATTGAGCGAGTTGTAGGTCTTTTCCAGGTCGCCGCCTTGGAACCCATACAATTCCTTGAGCCGGGTGAGCGCGTTGGTGAACTGCTGGCCCGCGGCTTTCTCATCGTCGCGCGCGGCCACGACGCTCTTTTTGAGCAGGTCGCGCTTGTAAACTCCAAACTTCTCCATCGTCGAGTAGTAAGCACTCCGGCAACCACAAAGGAGAAGCAACGAAACCAATAGCCCCGAAAAAACCCTGAGTTTCATTAACGAACCATCGCCCAAAACCGATTCCCAGACAAGCGCGACCGGCGGTTATTGAACCCTCCTCGCGTGAGCCGCGAATTGCAATTAGTCGGACGTGATGCAACCCACCGCGTCAGCGGTAGATTGAAGGTAGCCGTGGACTTCAGTCCACGGTGGCGAACCCCGCATACCCCATTGCGTCGCGTCGCGACGCTTGAAATCGCCCGCCTAGACGAGGATTTTAATTCCGAAGGAACGGCCGAAACGCTCGACTTGCTCGAACTCAAATGCGCTTGGCCTTGGCGGCGCCATCCATCACTCGCTTGAATTTTTCCGCGTTCTCGCTATCTTCGTCGCATCTCAAGCTCCTTCAAAAAGGCTATTGCGCGCGCGCAAATCGCCAACCAGACACACCATGAAATCTAAGATCCTCCTGCTGCTCCTAATTCTACTCGCGTTCATTGCGGCCAAAACCGCGTTCGCCCAAGGCACCGCCTTTACTTATCAAGGCAGACTTGATTCCGGCGGCGCGTCTGCCAACGGCAGTTACGACCTGCGCTTTGTTATGTATGACAACAGCGTCGGCGGCAACCAGCAGGGATCCATCCTCACCAACACCGCCACTGCGGTCAGCAACGGTCTGTTCACCGTCACGCTGGATTTTGGCAATCAATTTCCCGGCGCAAACCGTTTCCTGGAAATCGCCGTGCGCACTAACGGGAATGGCGGATTCACCACCCTGAGCCCGCGCCAGCCGTTGACGCCCGCGCCATACGCCATCACCGCCGGCGGCGTGGTGAGCGGCGGCTTGTCAGCCGGCACTTATGGCAACGCCGTGACCTTCAACAACTCCGCCGATAGTTTCAGCGGCAGCTTCACCGGTAATGGCGCGAATGTGACCAACGTGAACGCCGCGACGCTGGGCGGACTGGCCCCCTCCAGTTTGTGGCAACTGGCCGGCAACAACGTCGCCGCCGGGAATTTTCTCGGCAGCATGAACAATCAACCCGTGGAAATCCGGGCGAATAATTTGAAGGTGATGCAATTCGCCTATGCCTCGAATGGTGTGTCCGGCTACAGTCCCAATGTAATTGGCGGCCACAGCGCCAATAACGTCGCCGCCGGCGTGGTGGGCGCGACGATTGGCGGCGGCGGCTTGGGGGGATTTTTCGGCCCCAACGCGGTCACCGCGGATTTTGGAACCGTGGTTGGCGGCGAGGGTAATAGCGCCACTGGCGCGTTTGGCACCGCCGGCGGGGGCCTTTCAGCAGCCAGCGGACAGTATTCGGTGGCCTTCGGCGCATTCTCCCTGGCGAGCGGTGATTACTCGGTAGCGATGGGGCAATCGACAGCCAGTGGCACAAACTCCGCAGCCTTTGGCGCTTCGAAAGCCACCGCTGTGTATTCGACCGCAATGGGCCATTCAACCGCCAACTATTACGGGACCACGGCGATGGGCATTTCGGTCGCCAGCAACGCCTTTTATGCCACCGCGATGGGTAACTCAACCGCGACAGGCCAGTATTCCACCGCCATGGGTGTTTCAACCGCCGGCGGAGGCGACTCCACCGCGATGGGCGCTTCGTATGCCAGCGCCGACCGTTCCACCGCGATGGGCCAATCCGACGCCACGGGTTCGTTCGCCACCGCGATGGGCGGTTCGTTCGCCTCGGGAACCTCCTCCACCGCGATGGGCAATTCGACCGCCAGCGGTGTCTCATCCACCGCATCGGGCTACGATACGGTGGCCAGTGGCGATTATTCATTTGCCTGCGGCCTTTTCGCCGAGGCAACCAATCAGGGCACCTTTGTGTGGGCGGATTCCCAGCCCAGCGTCTTCACCTCTACGGCCAACAATCAATTTTTGGTCCGCGCTCAAGGCGGCCTCGGCCTCAATACCGCCGCACCGGAAACCGCGTTGCATATCGCCGACGCCAGCGGCATTACTATTGGAACCAGCGCCACTGGCGGCGGCTACACGGCTCTTAGGATTTACCTCAACCAGGCGCAGAACGGTTATGCTCAACTTCAAGCCATCGGGCAGGCTGGTTCCACCTATGGCAATGTGATCCTGCAACCCATTGCGGGCAGGGTGGGCATCGGCAAAAATAATCCGGCCACCGAACTGGATGTGAATGGCACCGCCTCGGCAACCACCTTTAATTCGACCAGCGATCGTAATGCCAAAGAGAAGTTCACCGCCGTCAGTTCACGCGACGTGCTGGATAAAGTCGCCGGCCTGCCCATCACCGAGTGGAGTTTCAAGCAGGACCCGGATACCCGCCACATCGGTCCGATGGCGCAGGATTTTTACGCCGCGTTCAACGTCGGCATGGACGACAAGCACATCGCCACGGTGGACGAAGGCGGCGTGGCGCTCGCCGCCATCCAGGGTCTGAACCAAAAATTTGAATCCGAAAACGCCACGCTGCGCGCCGAAAACGCCGAACTCAAAACCCGCCTCGAAAAGCTCGAAAAACTCCTCCTGCCGGGAAACCCGGACTCGAGGTGAGACCCGTTCGTGCCGGTGAATTGCAACTAGCCAGGGCTGATGGAAACACCGCGTCAGCGTGAATTGAACTTGGCCGAAGGTGATGCAACCCACCGCGTTAGCGGTGAATTGAAATTAGCCGTGGGCCTCGACTCTTGTCCTTAAGTACGACTCCTTCGCACATGGATGAGATCTGCTGACGCGGTCCGGTGAAACCGCGTTAGCGGTGACCTGTTTATAGCACGGGCCGCACCCCCGTTTTCTTCCCTGTTTGTTTTTCGGCGGCCCCGCCCATTCCAGATCACGCAAGCGCATTGGAACGTCGGAACCGTAAGAATGGGCGGGGCTGCCGAAAAACAAAAAACAAAATGGTCAGGTGGGCCGGACAATCTATAAACAGGCCACCCTACGGGTTTTAAGGCCGCCTCCACCATTAACTGAATCAACTCCGCGCCGATCCGTTCCGCGTCGCGACGCCTGAATCGCCCGCTGCCGCTTAATCGGCGTGACAACACAAAAGGTGCTACCCTTCACAGAACCCTCGCAGGACACAATTGACAAAGCCGAATCTCGAAATTGAAACCGCCCGGTCGAGTTCTTTTTGCTCTTCGATCTCAACCTTTTCAAGGATGGGGCCGTATTTGGCGGTGTCTTGATTGAGGTCCGCCTTCCATCCATCAACCAGTTCTACCACTTTTTCCAACTGGTCTTTGTCGGTCCAAATACCTCCGCATTGAGAGCATTTGTGCAAAATAATTCCGCTCGTATCACCGTAATTGAAATGCTCCATCCGCACCTTCTCACAAGCAGGACAGTTCAGTTCATCGTGGTCGTCGATCTCGGCGGTAAATATCTCTTTGTGAACTCCAGCGAGTGAGTTGATTTCCTCCGGCGTGAAGACTTCGTCATGGTGTTCGACGATTTTTTGCAGTTCTCCAGCGTAAAGCCATTCGCCTTTGCACTGAGAACAAACCTCGACCTTCACGCCGTACTCAACCGAACTGAGAGTAGCCTCGCATCGTGGACACTTCATATTCTTGCCGGTTGTTCTACTGCCCCGTGCTTCGGCATCAGGCCACACTTGAATGTTTTTGAAACTGAACTCCTGAGATGCAGTTTTCCTCGACCAAAGAATGATCTCGGGCTGGCGCCGCCTTATGTAGGAGACGACGTATGTGGGACACGACGTATGTAGGATAGCCCTATGTAGGAGACGACGTCAGGAGTCTCCA
>CAZUVM010000198.1:0-21170 GCA_964623885.1 uncultured Verrucomicrobiota bacterium | reverse complement strand
CGACACCTCGATGGTTTGAATGGACGGATTTGCCCATGCCAGATTTCCCAGGCTGAGCCCAAGCCCAACTAAAAGCGCGCAACGGATTTTGCTAATACATCGGACGCACGGTTTTTGATTCAGGAGTTTCGTTTGGATTCGTTTTTTCAACATAGATATTGGATTTCGTCTTTCACGCGATTCTGACTGCAGCATAGAGTCGCCACCAAAAAGCAGCTTCACGCTCGGTAATGCGCTCCCAAATGCATCAGATTCGCATTTTGCGAGGGTGGGAGACGCAACAGTTGATTTGGTTCCTGAAAATCAGGCGAGTGGGTCTTTAGTCCCACTGCAACTTATAAGGCGCAAGGGAACAGGCAATATGCCAGCGGCTAACACCAGCACCAAGACATTGAACCGCCCCATCGCTGAGTCGTACTTGCCCACGCCTATGCCGCGCAGGGCAAGAGCTCTACCGACGTCTAGTTTGCCCGCTGGTATTCGTTTACCATTGTTTGGGGCTGAGGCCGCGGGTCTTCCTCGCCTCTTTTGATACTCACGCCGTCCTGGCCGATCTTTTACCAAATCGGTCAGACATTCTCAAAGGTCCTCGCGGCTGACGGAATCATCCGACCGGGACGATTTGTACTTTGCCCGTGTTTACTGCTTGGACGCGATGCTTGCCGAATTGAAGCATCGCAAGACTCAAGTCCACCAGGACACAATCCAAAGGAACACCTGGTTCAATACCCGAGGATTAATGTTTCCGCCTTGTGCCGCGATCCCCAGGTGAAGCATGTCAACCTTCGCGCCGCGCTTCGTCGGCTTCTGCTGCCAACTCGCCTAATAGATTGAAGAACCCTTGAGATTGGCCATTGAACAATCCCGAGGCGGACAATGCCGCGAGGGCAGCCTTCGCTCCAGCCTGCTCAGTTGAAATTGGGCGAATCACCGAACAAAGTGGAAGGTTCGTGCTAATGAATTTGCAGGGCGCGGGCATGATTTGATTTGTATCCTGCGGGTCTGAGTGGTCAATGCCATCGGGTGTGGCGTCCGGTGCAATGGGAAGCTGTGGAAACACCTGGTTGCCGTGATTGTCGGTGAGTTCGGGAGCGTTGCCCGCTTTGTCTTGCCATGTCTGAAAATGCATGATCTCCGTGCCACCGATGGCTCCGACGATTTGGAGAACTTCCAGGCTGCTCACTTTTGGAAGAAATGATTGATAAAGACTCGAACCACCCTGCTCAATAGTCGCAAAATGGAACCCCGCGGTATTGGCAATCAGTTGAATCTGGAATCCGAAGGCGGGATCCGTCGGGAGCGGCAAGTCGACAGACGGAATCGCCGGCACATTCTGCAAATTGACGATTTGAGGAAATGCGTCGCCGAAGTCGGGATTTCCCGCGAGGCGATAACGCAAAAACCAACTGGTGTCCACCGTGAGGTCCATCAAATTAGTCAATCGTTTGGCGCTCTTGTTAGCACCCGTCGCCTGGCTGCTGGGCAGATTACGAAAGGGCTCCAGATCGATAGGCTTCTGTCCTTTGGATTTCAGGTATTCGCTTATGAAGTTCTGGTGTGTGAATTCGTCCCGGGTGTTTTGATTTACGTAAGTGGGCATGTCTCCATCAAGCACTCCCAAAGCAAGCTGGAATGCTTGGTTACCCAGCGCCAGTTCGGTGTACTGTTGCCAAAGATCGGTTTCCAGTATTTCGGCCGCAGCTAAAAATCTCAAAACAGAAGCATCCCCGGTAGAGAGGCGGGAAAAACCACGTTCAGCGCGTGCCGCCGTTTCACTCATTAGCAGGGCGCTACTAGGGACAGCCGCAACCCCTGCGAGTCCCAGTCGTTTCATAAAAGTGCGACGAGGCAGGGAGTCGCTGCCCGATTTGGGAGATTGTTGCCGAACGGCTAATGAATGTTCGTCTTCAAATTTAATGTTTGCTTTGTTCCGCATAATATTTCAATCGGTTCTGGACATGCCAGTTCTGGTTTTGACTTCAGCAGGTCAACCTGCTCGTCATGTGAGAGAACCGGCTGAGTAAATTGTTCCCGGGAGTGATTAGGAATTTCCTTCGGCTTCCCTCCCGCGCCTCCTAAACCTAGCGAGCGCGGGTGGATTCAACCGGGTTGAGAGCTCAACACTTCCAGTGCGCACACAATCGCCGCGCCTCGAGTTTCTACCCCGAGTTTCTCGAACATCTCCTGCACATACTTTTTCACAGTGGATTCGGTGATGCCCAGGATGGTGGCGATATCTGAGTTCGTCTTGCCTTGCGCCAGCCAGAGGAGTGTCTCCGCAGCGCGTGGCGTTAGGCCCAGTTGCAACAACGGTTCGAATGACGAAAAATCCGGTTTGAACTCGCGCGCGGTTTGCTGTTCGGAGCGACGCAGGCGTACTTGGATCGCGTGCACCAGGTCGGCATTTGAAATTGGTTTGGTGAGGTAATCGTCAGCACCAAGGTTCATTCCGCAGCGGAGATCTTCCTTCTCACCTTTAGCGGTCAGGAAGATGAACGGGATGCGCGCGAGTGCGGCGTCCGCTTGTAAGGTCTGCAATACGGCGTGGCCGTCCAGTTCGGGCATCATTACGTCGCAGAGGATGAGGTCGGGTCTCTCGCGGCGTGCGGCTTCGACGCCGGTCCGACCATTTTCGGCGGCAATCGGCTCGAAATTGTGATAGCGCAGGAGCGTAGTGATGTTGCGCCGCATCTCCGGTTCATCCTCAATGACCAAAATCTTCTTCATCGCTAGTTCAAAAAAGCGGGAAACCTGACTGTCACTGTCGTGCCTTTGCCGTGTTGGCTTTCGAGCAGAACTTGCCCGCCGTGGAGGTCAGCGCAGCGTTTGACTAACAGCAGACCCAGACCCGTGCCGGGCCGCGTGCCGACATTGGTGCCACGATGGAAGGCGTGGAACAAATGCTGCCGGTCTGCCTCCGGGATGCCGATGCCTTTATCGCGAATCACACACACCGCGTTGCTGCCTTCCCGCGCCACGTTGAAATGCACCGTCGTTCCAGCCTCGGAATACTTCATCGCATTGCTGAGCAAGTTGCCGAAAATGTGGCCAAGCAACCGTTCGTCAGCCTGCGCTTCGTTGGGAATCGAGTTGAGCGAAAGTTCGATGGGACACCGGCGGTTGGTCGCCGAGAGAGCCTCATCCACGATGCGCCGGCAGAAAGCGTTCAGGTCAAGTGGAGCGGGTTGGAATTCCAGCCTGCCGGCCTCTAAACGGCTGAGCACGAGGATTTCCTCCATCATGCCACCCATGCGGCGCGTGTTACGGGAAATCGATTCCAATTGTTCATTGCGTTCCTCGGGCGGCATCCGGCCATGAAAATCCCGCAGCAGTTCGGCCGAGGATTGGATGATCCCGAGTGGTGTGCGAAATTCGTGTGAAACCATTGAAACAAAACTGCTTTTGAGCTCGCTCAGTTCCTTTTCGCGCTCGAGCGTTTTGCGCAACTCCTCCTCCGCGCGCTTGCGCTGGGTTATGTCCTGGGCAAACGAGAGAATATGCGGCGCGTTTTCGAGCAGGATGGCTTCGCAGGAAAGCAGAACGGTAAGGGTTTCGCCCCGCTGATTGCGCCAGCGGCACTCTCGATTGCGAATCGAACCCACCGTGCGCATTGCGTGCAAGGCCGCCTCTCGCGCCTCTGGTTTTTCCCACAAGCCAAAGTCCGCAGACGTGCGCCCATTCAGTTCGTCGCGCGGCAGACCCAGCCAGTTTAAGAACGCGTCATTGGCTAGAACGTATCTCCCGTCATTCATGCCAACAATGCTGATGAAAACCGGGCTGGCTTGAAACGCCGCGCTGAAACGCGCTTCGCTTTCTCGCAAGCGCGTCTCGCTGGCTTGCAGTTCAGCTTCCACCTTCTTGCGCTCGCTGATGTCCACCATCATCACCAGCAAATGGTCTTCGCCGTTGATTTCAATTTTCACCCCTGAAGCCAGCATGGTGGACCGCTTCCCGTTGCGATTTTTCAGCTGACATTCCCACGGCTGCGTCGAGCCCGATTTCTGCAGATGTTCCCAGAACCGGGCGCGCTCCGCCGGATCCTCCCAGAGCCCCAATTCGACTGAGGTGTGCCCGAGTACCTCGTCACGGTCACAGCCAATCCAATTCAAAGCGGCGTCGTTCACCAAAACAAACTTGCCGTTGCTGGCGCGAGTGATTCCGGTCATGATCGGGCTGGAATTGAATGCGGCGCTGAAGCGCGCTTCGCTTTCAGCCAGCGCAGCCTCGGCACGTTTGCGTTCGGTGATATCCATACCCACGGTGAGCAGATGAGTAGCACCCTCGATTTCGATCGCATCGCAGGAGACTAACATGGTAAAAAGCTCACCGTGCCGATTCCGCATGCGGCATTCGCGTTCGCGAATGCAGCGCGTGCGGCGCAATTCCTCCCAGGCGCGCTCGCGGTCCGCCGGATCGGCCCATATGCCGAGCTCCTCCGAGGTGCGGCCGATTACTTCATCGAGGCGATACCCGTTCCACTTTAGAAATGCCTCGTTGGCGAGCACGAATTTACTGTTATCCATTCGGGAGATCGTCATGCAAAGCGCGCTGGCTCGAAAAGCCGCTCTGAAGCACGCTTCGCTCTCGCGCAGCCGCGCCTCACTGGCCCGCAACTCCGCTTCGGCCCGTTTTCGCTGAGTAATGTCCAGGGCCATGCCGATTATATGCGGCACATTGTTCACTAGGATGAGTTCGCACGAGACCAACATTACGAATTCTATGCCAGCTCGGTTCCGCAACCTCCATTCCTGCTCGCGAATGGAGCGAGTTCGGCGAATGTCGGCCCAGAAGTTCTGGCGATCTTCCAGGTCCGCCCACAAACCAAGCTCCTGGGCAGTTTTGCCCAGGATTTCGTCGCGAGCATAGCCCGACCAGTTCACAAATGCGTCATTGACCAGCACGTATTGACCGTCGCTCGCGCGCGCAATAGAAATGACGATAGGACAGGCCTGAAAAGCGGCGCGAAACCGGGCCTCGCTTTCCGCTAGCGCAGCCTCGGCGCGTTTGCGTTCTGTGATGTCGGTGATGCATGCCTGAATGACCTGGCGTCCGCTCCACTCGATTCGGGTCAACAGGACTTCAAGCGGAATTTCGTGGCCTTCGGGCGAGGAGCACATCCATTCCAGGCGCAAGCTGCCTTTGGCGATGCACTCTTCTATGTATTGCTGAGCCATCAGCTTCGAGCTCACCCCGTTTGGCTGCAGCAACGGTGAAAATGCGCTCGGATGTTGGCCGACCATTTCGTCGGCAGAACGGCGGCCCAAAATCCGCACGGCGGCCGGATTCACCTCTAAGACTTTGTCCGGCTCCATGAGCACCACCCCGTTGCTGGTTCCTTCGAAAAGCGCCCGGAACTTTGCCTCCGAGCCGCGCAATGCGCGCTCCGCGCGTTTGCGCTCGGTATTGTCAATAATGCTGGCCCGAATCAGTGTTTGGCCTTCGGCAGGAAGGCGCAGCAGTCGCACCTCGGTAGGGACGAGGCATCCGTCGGGCCGTTTATGGGTCCACTCAAAAACAGCAACTCCTCCCTGCAAAACTTCGGTGACTTTCTCCCGGACCAGGTCGCTGGTGCGCTGGCCACACGGTTGAAATTCCGGGCTGACATCCGCCGGAGACAATTCCGGTAACTGCGACATCTTTACGCCGTAAAGGTTACACGCATGCTGATTGCCGAACAGGAAGCGACCAGTGTCGACGCTGTACACGACTATGGCTTCGGGAGCTTGCTCGACGAGGGCACGGAAGCGTGCCTCGCTAGCGCCGAGTTCTGCGGTTCGTTCGCTGACACGACGTTCGAGCGTCTGATTGAGTTCGAGCAACTCGCGTTCAGCGCGCTTTCGTCCGGTGATGTCGCGGCAAAAGGCGGCTACTAAAGTCTGGTCACCGTTCTTGATCGGCATTAGCAACACTTCGACTGGAAACTCCTCGCCATCCATCCGTCGCGCCAACCACTCAAAGCGATGGCTGCCCTGGCTAAGCACTCGCGCAGTATCATCTTGCACGTGCTCGCGCGAACTGCGGCCATCGGGCTGAAATTCCGGCGACAGCTCGGCCGGGTTCTTGAAGAGCAATTGCTCCTTGCTGCTAGCATGCATCATCTCGACAGCCGCCTGATTGCAGTCCACAAAAATCTGGCGGATTGGGTCGCTCAAGACCATGGCGTCGGCACTGCATTCGAACAGCTGCTGGAACATGGACTCATTGCTCGCCGGCGAGTATTCGCGCGCACCGGGACTAGCTGCGCCAAGGGTGGTCGCGGTTAAGTTCATAAGCGGGTGGCTACAAGTTATCACAATCTCAACCGTTTGCATTAGGTCCCACAGCGGGCACCGCAAACGGGTCTCTGTCGATCTTTGCTAGGCTGTGATTCGAATTCCGTTGCCGTCGCGCAATGATGGAACGCGCTAGTGGTCCTGAGCGTAAGCTGAGGCGAGGACCGCAACAATGGGACAAAAGAGGTAGTTTTGCGAAGGGCCAGGATTGCCACCCCCAACCGGTTTGTGCCACTGTCCTAAAAGCGGTCCGCCTATCTCCAATCGAACACGAACATGAACCGGTCGATTCGGAGTGGATGGGTCTTTAGTTCCACTCCGTCTCGGGAACTATCGCTCCACTTGAGAATCACACCAGTGTGACGAACCTAAACACCCTTTATTCCATTTTCGTTGGTCTATCGGGCTCCATTCCTTGACATCAATGTGTGCCTGCAAGTCAATCAAAGCGACGCACCTTGTTCGCATGCTCGGTAGCGCAATCGTACTTGGCATGGTGATCGTCGAGCCGGGGCTTGCGCAACCGTTGAGTAGAGGCTCTTTCACCCTGGTCCAGCCAATGGGCCAGTTCCGCAAGCAACATACCGCCACGCTGTTGTCGGATGGAACGGTGTTGGTCGCAGGCGGTGCACCTATCACCGAGGCGGCGACGTCGGAACTTTATGATCCCACGACAGAAACTTGGACCAATTCGGGCACGCTGAACCTGGGACGCGTGCTTCACACCGCGACTTTATTGCAAGATGGCACCGTGATTGTCACCGGCGGTCAAACCGCCAACCAGCTCCTTGCGAGCACGGAGATTTACGATCCGCTCAGTCGCCGATGGACGGGCGGCGCCGATTTGAACCAGGCACGCGAACTACATACCGCCACACTTTTGTCGAGCGGAATAATCCTGGTAGCAGGTGGCTTCCAAAATATCGCGAGCGCCGAGGAATTTGATCCGATCGTCGGGTGGACGTTGACGGGTTCGATGAACACGCCGCGATACCAGCACACCGCCACGTTATTGCCGAATGGCCAAGTGTTGGTCACGGGTGGCCTCAACGCAACGGATTTCCTCGCGAGCGCCGAGTTATATGATCCAAAACACCGGGTCTGGATACCCACGGGTTCGATGCAGTTTCCTCGCGCGGGTCATACCGCCTCACTGCTGCTGAACGGAAAGGTCCTGGTCACGGGAGGCGATGGGTTTGGCGCGCCCTCGGAACTATATGACCCTGACACGGGGGTTTGGACGACCACGGGCACTCCGATCGTCTCACGAATCTCTCACACAGCCACCTTGCTGCCCAGCGGTCAGGTACTTGTTACTGGCGGACGCGACGACGCGCCCAACCCCTTTGTCTGCGACTCGGAACTCTATGATCCCGTCACGGGTTCGTGGTCGCGTACCGGCGCGCTGGACTCCGGGCGCACGGACCACACCGCGACCTTGCTTGCAGATGGAGATGTTCTCATTGCCGGAGGCAAACCGGCCGCAACCGCGTTTACGGACAAGGCGGAGTTGTATGACCGGTCGGCACGAAATTGGAACGCGACTGGGGCATTGTCCTTTTCTCGCGCCGGTCACTTGGGAATTTTCCTGGCAAGCGGAAAGGTGCTCATCGCCGGGGGCTTTGATGCGTCTTTTGACCTGGTAGCGCCGTCAGAAATCTATGATCCGGTGAACGGAACGTGGCAATTGACCGGCGCCATGCAGTCTCTGCGCCAGTCAGCCTCTGCAGTTTTGCTGCCCAGTGGTAAAGTTCTCGCTGCGGGAGGATTTGGTAACAGTACCTTTCTGTCCAGCGCTGAGTTGTTTGATCCATCCACCGGTGCGTGGACTTTCACCGGTTCGATGCGCGATCAACGTTTTGAAGCGGCTGCCGCCCTGCTGCCGAATGGAAAAGTCCTTATCGCCGGGGGTGCCGTGGGCGTTTCGTCTCTAGCCCCGATTAGTACGGCGGAACTCTATGACCCAGCCACGGGCACTTGGACTGCTACTGGTTCGATGAACCATGAACGGCGGGCATTCACGATGACATTGCTGTCGAGCGGCAAGGTGATGGCGGCCGGCGGTTCAGATACGAACGGCTCGTTAGCCTCAGTCGAGCTTTACGATCCGTCCACCGGGATGTGGACGCCGACAGGTTTACTTCAATCGCCGCGAGCATCGCACACGGCGACTTTGTTGCCGAACGGAACAGTCATGGTAGCCGGTGGAATAGGTGAAGCCCCTACTCAAACAACCCCTCCAGTGGACCCGGTCTTGGCCAACGCGGAGATTTATGATCCCGCCACTGGCAATTGGACCTTCACCGGTTCAATGGGACAACCTCGGCAGATTCACACCGCGACTTTGTTGCCGAGCGGCAAGGTCGTGGTCGCAGGCGGTATGAGTTTCTTTGGCAGCGTTTTCCCGACCAGCGCCGAAATCTTCGACCCTGCGACCGGCAAATGGCTGCCAACCTTACCGCTCACCAGTGGCCGTACGGATCACATCGCAGCTTTGCTCCCCGACGGTAAAGTCCTGGTGGCGGGAGGTTTTAATACGAGCGACACCGGTCCAACGACGGAACTGTTTGATCCAGCGAGCGCCGTGGCGACGCCTTTCCTGCTCTCGCAACCGCGAAAACTACCTACCGGTGCCTTCCAGTTCACTTTCCGAAACACACCCGGTCTTACCTTTACTGTCTTGAGCGCAACCAGCCTCGATGCCCATTTGGCGGACTGGGCTGGCCTTGGGCTCGCGGGTGAAGTCAGCCCTGGTCATTATCAATTCACGGACCCGTCTCCAGCCCCACTTCAGCGTTTTTACGCCGTGCGGTCGCCATGAGCCCTCCCCTGGTCTGATGAAGCGGAGCGATTAACACAACTGCTAGGTCGGGCGCGTCACCTTCACCGACGTCGCATCCGGCTTCACTCCGCGCAAATGTTACCGCGCGCAATCGCAATTATACTATTCCAGGTAGCTGGGACTTTAGTCCCAGAACTGGAACTGTGGGCGTCTTCTTGCCTCATACACGTATGCGCGATCATCAATCCATATCAAAATTTTCTACGGTGAAGGTCGGCAGCTCCCGGATTAAGTCACGAAAGCGGATCAGGTTTTCACCGTCGCCATTTCCCGATCTCAATCCGGCCCGCCAATTTATGATCTATCTAGGATGGCTGCGGTTGTTCCAAACTATCATTGCCCCACCTCAAAAACCGCTTTCACGAAGGCCGGCTCTTTATGAAACATAAAAGCGCCGTTTGCCAGCCTGGCCTTTTGTTGTTGATGTTGTTGCGACAGGCCCACACCCCCGCCCCTCGTCCCAGCGCCCGAAAATTATCTATCGGTTCCTGGAAAACAAATTCCTGGCGTAAGACGATCGTGCACGTAACGCAATAGAGGTGCAGTTTTGTAAGCCCGTTAGGACCTTCGGGGACGTACGTCCAGGGGCCTTATGCCCCTAGATTCTGCAGCACACATGGTCCAGTGGTCGTCTGCTTGCTGCTTGAGTGCCCTGTCTCGAGCAATCTTTATACTTACTTCGCTCTACGGGTCCAGGTCCCCACTTGCTCCTTAGTCCCATTGTGCCGGTTCTCTTTCCATGTGAAGACTGGCGGTCTCAAATTCCTGAAATTAGGACCGAGTCGAAGGCCTTATGAACATAACCGATCCATTCGAAGCTATTGTGAACGAGCACTACGCTCCCCTTTACCGCTTCGCCTTGAGCCTGACCCGCGCCGAAGCCGACGCGCAAGATCTGACACAGCAGACGTTCTATGTCTGGGCGACCAAAGGTCATCAACTTCGCGACCGATCAAAGGTCAAAACCTGGCTGTTCACCACACTCCACCGCGCTTTTCTGATGAAGCGGCGTTGGCAAGACCACTTTCAGCATTGCGAATTGGAGGAAGTGTCGCACGAATTACCGCTCGCCTCGTTCGAGTTCCATCGTCTGGACTCCTCGCAGGTATTGTTCGCGTTGGCCAAGGTGGACGAAGTGTTTCAGGCGGCCGTGGCGCTCTTCTACCTGGAAGATTACTCCTACCAAGAAATTGCTGAGGTTCTTGGCGTGCCCATCGGTACCGTCAAATCGCGCATCGCTCGAGGCGTTGCGCAAATGCGCGAGATTTTGTCGGTCAATGGCGGGAAGTCTGAAAACGGGGTGCGCGCCGCGGGACTTAAGTGCTACTCACCTTCAGGAACCAATCGGCGGCTTCTAAATCATAAATGGGTCGCTGCCGCGTTTGGCAGTGGCGTTTAGCTAAAACAGAGAAAACCAACATGACTAAAGATTCACAAATCCAATGGGCTGACCGATACTTCCGGCCAGCGGTCACCTCCCTCAAAGCTGGCGCGTTGTTGCTGCTGTGCACCACGGCCGCGTTTACAGCGAAAGCCGGCACGGACAGTCGCGCGCCCCAGGTGCCGGCGGCCATCTCCGTCGGGGAGACCAACAAGGTTCACTTCCACGGCTTTGGCGTGGGCTTCCAAATCTACACTTGGAATGGTGCCAGTTGGGGCAGCGCCGTGCCCGAGGCCACACTGTTCGATAATGACGGCAACATCGTCGCGCTGCATTTCGGTGTTTTTGCCCCCAATGGTGCCCTCATTAGCCCCGCCTGGCAGAGCAATAGCGGCAGCGAGGTGGTCGGCAAAATCCCGCCAGCGGCAGTCATTATGGACACGAACGCCATCCCGTGGCTGCGACTCGCGGCGTTGAGCACGCAAGGCCCCGGTATTTTCGAAGGCACAACTTTTGTCCAGCGTGTCAACACGACCGGCGGCAAAAATCCCTCCACGCCTGGCGAGTTCGTCGGCCAGGTCGCCCGCATCCCCTATACGGCCGATTACTTCTTTTATCGCCTCGTAAATAACTGATCTGATGGGTCGGATACCGTGCACCGCGTTGCGTCTGCCACAGCGCGGTGCCATGCCGACCGTTACAACTCTTCACAAATTGCAAAACCAAATGTCGTTTACAACCAATTCGTTTATGAAATCATTCCATAAGATCACTTTCGGTGCGCTGGCCTTGGCCCTCGCCGCTTCTCAAGCCTCAGCGGATGTCTTCTTCTTTTCGACCGGCAATCCGGACGGGAAGATGGCCACGCTCTCGCGTCCGGCGAGCCCCGGCAAATTGCAAACCGAGACCGCCGACGACTTCGCGACGACCCAATCGGTCGTGATTACGCACGCAACCTTTACTGGCCTGCTGCCTGCGGGATCTTCGCTCGACAACATCAGTGACGTTGAAGTCGAAATTTATCACGTATTCCCGCACGACTCGGTCGTGCCGCCTTCGGGCAACGTCCCGAACCGGACCAACTCCCCTTCCGATGTCGAGATTGCTTCCGCCACGCGCGACAGCGCCGACGGCACGCTGAGTTTCTCGGCGGCCATGGTGAACGCCAGCTTTACGGCGTCCAACTCGGTCGTGAACGGAATCAATAAACAGCCCCGCCAGCGCACCAACGGAGAAGGACCTGTGACTGGCACCGAAGTGACGATCACCGTGATGTTTGATCCGCCGATTGCGCTGCCGGCCGACAATTATTTCTTTCGGCCGGAGGTGGGCTTGAACAACGGCGATTTTCTATGGCTCTCCGCGCCCAAGCCCATTGTCGCCCCCGGCACTCCGTTCGCAACCGACCGGCAAAGCTGGATTCGCAACGATGACCTCGCCCCGGATTGGCTGCGCATCGGCACAGATATCACCGGTCAGGGTCCCTTCAATGCCGCCTTCTCCCTCATTGGCGAAACCGACGAAGACGGTGACGGTGTCCCTGATTCTTTGGACTTGTGCCCGGGCACTCCTGCTGGCGCGATCGTAGACATCAACGGATGCAGCATCGAGCAACTTGCCCCTTGCAGCGGCCCTGCTTCCGGCGGAACTTGGAAGAACCACGGTCAATACGTCTCGTCGGTCGCCCAAGTGGTCGAATCGTTCCTCGCGCAAGGCCTGCTCAGCGAGGCTCAAGCCAATGCGATCGTTTCCGAGGCTGCCAAGTCTGACTGCGGCTCCGCGTCTAAATAACCAAAATTCGTGTTGCTAACACTCCGGGGCGTGGGATCGTTTCCGCGCCCCGGGGCACGCATGAAGCCTGGCAGATCCGTTTACGCATGGACAAATCGACCGTAGTACAAATTCGAGAGCGCTTCGACGGAGACGTTGAGAGATTTTCCAACCTCGAAACCGGGCAGTCCGCTACGATTGACGCCCCATTGTCGCTTGCGCTGATTGCGGAAGCTGCAGCGCGAGTGAATCCCAAAGCATCGTCGCTTCTGGATATCGGCTGCGGCGCTGGGAATTATTCGCTCAGGATTTTGGAGCGGCTTCCCAATCTTGATGTGACATTAGTCGACCTCAGTCAGCCGATGTTGGACCGCGCAGTCCAGCGTGTCAGTCGAGCAACATCTGGAAAAGTTACGCAATTAAGAGGCGATATTCGGGAGTTGCAGCTTGGCCAGTCACGCTTCGATATTGTGTGTGCCGCCGCCGTTCTGCACCATCTTCGAGAAGCCGCAGAGTGGCACAGTGTTTTCTTTAAGATTTTTGCTTCGCTTCGGCCAGGCGGTTCGGCATGGATTTCAGATTTGATTGAGCATTCGGATGCAAGAGTGCAGTCGCTCATGTGGGAGCGATATGGAGCTTACCTTTCGCAGCTCAAAGACGAGGCATATCGCGACCACGTTTTCGCCTATGTTGCGCAGGAAGATTCGCCGCGACCATTGATGTTTCAGTTGGATCTTTTACGTTCCGTCGGATTTTCCAATGTCGAGATTTTGCACAAGAATAACTGCTTTGCTGCCTTTGGCGCGATCAAAGGAGACTAACGTTCAAGACACCATTCAGCCCAACCGGTATGGTGTCAGTGCTCTAACGAACGGGACGAGCAAGCATTTCAGCATATTCGTATCCGATCGCACTCTCCGATCTGCCTTGCGGATTCGGCGCAAATGATTGACTGTTCGCATATTGGGCCCATAGCAGGGCTAAAGCACGCAACTCATAAACGGAAACGCCCTATCAGATTTGGCCATAACAGGCATTACTCATTCGCCATCGAGGCCAGCTTTCTTCTCCCCAAACTCGGCATCGACGTCGAGGGTGCCGCACTCAGCGAATAATGAACCCGCCAAAAGTCACCGATCATTTCTCCGGCGGCGCCGCTCCGGTTAGTTCCTGAGCCTCGCCGTGACCCACTTATTGGCGGGACGCTCGGCCCAGGCGGAGTATCACAGTTTCAATGCCGCCAGCGGCACGGACGGCATCATCGAGGAGGTCCGCTGGCAGTATTGGGCGGAATCCACCCGAATCCAACGTTGCCCACTTCATCATGGCAAACCAATGCCACGGGTGTTTTTGGCCCAGCGGCCACGGCCGGCTTCATCAACAGCAACCCAATCAAGCCCGCGGAGTTCTATCGTGTTCGTTCGCCGCGAAACGAGTACCCTGCCCTCCAACTACGCGCCGATCTCGCGCAAACTGCACCCAGTTGGCGGTGCCACCAATTGTGGACTATCCCAGCTGAATACCAGACTCCTCTACCACTTGTCGAAATGCACGCACTGCGAATTATATTCCGCATGCGGTTCCTTCGATTCGCCGGGACGGCCGATGGAAATGCATGCAACCGGCAGGATACGCGTAGGCAGCGAGAGAATCTTCTTGATGCTCTTGATTCGGTCCTCTCGTGGATGCACGCCCAACCAGCAGGCACCCAGCCCCAGAATGTGTGCCGCCAACAGCAGGTTCTCAATCGCTGCCGAGCAATCTTGAAGCAAATAACTGAGTTGGCGGTCATGCGCTTCTTCAACGTCGCCGCATACCGCGATTCCAACAGGGGCGTCGGTAAGCATCTGGCCATGCGGCAAAACCGCTGCGAGTCGTGCCAGTGTTTGCCGGTCTCGGACCACGACAAAATGCCACGGGCATTTGGCAGCGGCGGATGGTGCGGCCATGGCCGCGGCCAGCATTTTCTGGATTTGCTCCTCCGTCACCTCACCCGGCGCATAAACTCGGATGCTCCGGCGCTCAAAAATGAATCCGAGTTTCTCGTCTACGCTCGATTTCCAGGGCCAAGCCATACGGCTTGATTAACTCGCACGCGCCCCATCAGTGCAAGCAATTCCGTACGATGTTGTTCCCGCGGACGCGTAGCTGATTCGTTGCCGAAGCAGAGACCGGTGAGACGTAATGTTGGCAAGGCCAACCTTGCCCGCTTCAAAAAGATGGAGAAGTCACTCCTGCGCGACGCGATAGAAGCGTTGGCCGTTCGGGCCGAGCGGCCCGTTAAGAGTTATCACGCCGCCTGTGCCGGATACTTGCGGCGTCGTCGTCCAACTGGCGTCGGTCAGCGAATCTTTATACTGCAAGGCATATCCATGGCCGCTCTGCGTCTGAACGGAAACCGAAAAGCCGCTGGTGCTATAACGCGGATTGGTCGCGACGAGGGGGGACGTCGAACCGGCCGAACCCGTCAGGGCAAGGCTGTAATTCCAGCCCGCGGCCACTTGCTGCACGTTGCTCAGGTTCGACGGCACGTTGCATTGGCCGGATTCATTCCCGCCGTACGCGGCCACCGGCGGCTGCATTCCCGGCTGGAGCGCCAGCCAATGATCGTCCCCGGCCGCGATCCCGGTCACCCCACTGATCACCGGAGGAATGGTCGGTGTCAACCCCCAGCCGACCACGGTGCCGTCCGATTTCAGCGCCAGGCAATAATGCTCGTTGGCGGAAATCGCTATCACGCCGGTGAGACCGGATGGTACCGCCGTTTGCCCTGCGTCATTCCCACCCCACGCTACCACCGTGCCCCCTGAACGCAGAGCCACACTGTAATTCCAGCTCGCCGCAATCGCGATGACGCCCGTCAGGCCAGCGGGCACGTCGCATTGGCCGTATAAATCCGAGCCCCAGGCGGAAACCGTTCCGTCCGACTTCAGCGCCAGGCCGTGAGAGCGCCCGGCCGCAATCGCGGTCACTCCGGCAAGATTCGGCGGCACGTTGCACTGCGCGTACTGGTTGTCGCCCCACGCGCTCACCGTGCCGTCGGACTTCAGCGCCACGCTGAAGAATGCGCCGGACGCAATTGCGGTGACCCCACCCAAGCCGGCGGGCACCTCGCTTTGATTGTCGAAATCGTAACCCCACGCCGTCACGGTTCCGTCCGAGTGCAGCGCCAGGGAATGGTCCAGCGAGCTGGAGATCGCGACGATGTCATTCAATCCTGACGGCATACCGGTTTGACCGCCGCCCCAAGACACCACCGTGCCAGGAGTCGCCTGCGCGGGAGCGCAATACCAAGCCAGGCCAAAACAAAGCAACAACGCGGTTCGCGGATTCAATTTCATTTGTCTTTCTTTCTTACAAGTCGGTTTCTCGTGCCGCCAATTCAGGAACGACGACCAATAAAACGAAAAAGGGGCTTGAACAAGTGGGGCATAGCCCGTGGGCTTTTTTTCCGTGCCTCCGACCTGCCAACTACCCATGGCACAAAACATCAGCGACTCTATTCTGGTGACATGATTTCAAAGACCCTCGTGGCCGCGCTTGGGCTGGTCAGCGTGTTACCGGTTTGTTGCTTCGCACAAAATGAGCTGCTGCTCACGTTCCGAGGCACCTATTACCAGAAGGACGCGAACGGGAACGTGGTGGGCCATCCCGTCACCGAACAAACCTGGCTGCTCGAAGCCGCCCAAGCCGGCGGCATCACCGATACCAGCGGCCTGGCCATCGTGTATCATGTGGGCGGGAGCGGTTTCGGAGACACGATCGATGTCGTGAACCGCGCCACCGGCGCAACCTTTACCAGCCTGCTCGGGCTGTTCTTCGGCGATCCCAGCGTCGAGGACATCGGGCATCTCCCGGTGTGGAATGCGGCTGGGAACCAGGAGCGCCGCGTCGACCAGGTGTTCGTGTTTTACGCCGGCAATTTCGAGGCCGGCGAATCGTTAGGCTCGGCATTCGTGACCAAACGCTTTCAGCAGGATGCCTCCGGCAACCGGCACGATACCGTCGAGGCTGACCTCAATTACCTGGCCCGGGCCGAAGGCGCGCAACCGAACCACATGGTCGTAGGAACGTTCACCACCACCCGGCCATTTGTCCCCGGACAGTGAGTCACTCGCAACGGAAGGTTTACGCATGAAATCGCTCTTAACCCTGCTGGCCGGCCTCTCCGTGTTGCTTGCGTCACCGGTAAAGGCCCAAAACCTATTCTACGTCACTTTCCGCGGCACCGTCTGGCGCACCAATGGCCTTGGCAATCTCACACCCTATCCGATCACCGAGCAGGACCTGCTGCTGGCCGCCGCGCAGGCCGCGGGCCGCTCGGATGCCACCGGCTTGTACTTGGTCTACCACATTCAAGGCAGCAGCCTGGGTGACACCATCGATGTGGTGGATTCCTCCGGCGGCACCGGCTTTAACCTGAACTATTTCGGGTTCTATTTCGGCGAAGCGACTCAAAGCACGCCCGATCGCGTCGCCCTTACCAACTCCACCGGCACCATGGTCCGGCGCATCGACCACATCTACACCCAAACCGCTACTTTTTACACCTCCCCCAATCCCGGCGGTCATGACATGGGCACGGGGTTCATCACAAAACGATTCATGAAAGATACCAGCGGAAATCCCCGCGGCACGATGGAGGGCGAATTCTACTGGCTGGTTCGCCCGCAGAACAATATCGGCGGAATGATGTGCAAAGGAACCTTCACCACGCCGAAACCCTTCCCGTAGCCCAATAAAATGAGCGGCCCGCCGGTTGGCAGCGTGTTCTGCCGCTGATTGTCCGAGCCACTCGCCCGCGCCGCGCTTTGTGGCCATGCGTCGACCGATTCCAGAGGATCCAGTGGAAACCAAGCAATTGACGCTCTTGAAAGATCGTGGTCACCGCCAAAGAGAATTTGGCGACTCAAAAATGTCTTTGGAACATTGGGCGAAGGCGGCCGTCGCTATGTAACGAGCTATTGTGGTTCAGCGGGGCGGGCGCGTAATAGTTCCGTAAAGGAACGCCCTTTTTCGAAATGCGGCAGCGCATTGTCTTCACTCCGGCATGCGCTAATCTCCCCCGCATGCGCCATTCGTTCGCATTCCACGCGCCAGGTGTCGCGGGTGCAGCCCTTCTGTTGTGCTGCGGCGCGAGTGATTCCGGGTTCGCAGCCTCGGTCTTGCCGTCGCCACCGGCAGGAGGCTACACGAACACCGTAAACTTCGACTTCAGCCGGAAGGTTTTCGATTTCTTTTACCAGGGCGTCGATGGCAGCCTCAAATACGAATACACCGCCACAAGTCTCGGCGGCACATTCAATCGGTTAACCTGCACGGTCAACAGCAACTACACCTTCCTCCCCAGCAACGTCGGCGGCCTCAGCCTCTGGACCGGCACCAACGAAGTGGTCCCCTGGGGATCCGGCGTAACCTTCACGCTCCTCAACGCCCAGGCCGTCGCCGGCAACGCGCTCCAAACCCAATGGCAGATGAGTTACGGGACCAACGCATTGACCTACACCTACCTCTTCCAGATCTCGGCTCGCACGCTGGCTGTGCGGATCACGACCCAGAGCGGCACCGCGGCCGCCGTCTATCTGGACCGCTGCGAAAATGCCCAGGCGCCCGTCGTCGTTCACGTGCCTTACCTGACCACGATGAACGTGCTGTATGGCGGTGGCGTTTTCGCCTCGCTGTTTTTCGACTGGGAAAGCACCGGCGCCGCCACTCTTTATCCCTTGGATTCGGTTTTCTCCGGCACGTCGGTTTACTACGCACAGACGGCAACCTATGCAGCCCGAAGCGACGGCTCGCGCAATCCCGTCAACGAAACCATTTACCTGACCGTCTCGCCCTCGCTTAGCGATGTTCTGCCGAACGTGACAAATCCGGTTTCTCCGCTCCGGCAGACTTCGGCGAAATACTTGGTGTTCGACAACTGGGAGAGCCCCTTTTCCAGCGTCAGCAACCAGGTTCAGGCCCTGCACCAGGCCAACATCACCAACCTCTGGGTCCTCGTCCACAATTGGCAACATGGCGGTTACGACAACCAATACCCCAACGTCCTCCCCGCAAACCCTTCTTTTGGCGGGGACGCTGCCCTCAAGGGCCTGAGCCAGACCCTCGGCTCCAGTGGATACCTGTTCGGCTTGCACGAGAACTACGTCGACTTCTACACCAATGCCGCCGCGTGGAATCCCGCTGCCATCGCCCTCAACAGCGATGGTTCCCGCAAGCAGGCTTGGTATAACTCCGGCACCGGCCAGCAATCCTACGAAATGAAGCCCAGCCTCGCTGCCGGCTACCTCACGAATTTCGCCAGCCAAATCCACAGCAACTACGCCACAACCGCCTCGTTCCTCGATGTCCACAGCGCGGTCAATCCCTCCGACAAAGTGGACTACGACGCGGCGGTGACTAACTCCGCGATGTTCAGCGGCACCTTGAGCGCTTATCGCGCCCTGGCCGGGATGCTCCGCGCTATCCATAACGGACCGGTTTCCGGCGAAGGCAACCATCATTTTTTAGAAGTCGGTTACTTCGACGACGTGGAAGCCCAACTCGACAGTGGCGGCTCCGCCGCATCTGCCCACGCCTCCAAATTGCCTTTGCTCGTCGATTTCGATCTCCTGAAGCTCCACTCCAAGGCCACAGTTCATGGCGTCGGCTACTATGAACGCTTCTACTCTGATTCAAACAACGCGCCGCAGTTCCTCAGCTTCACCCAGCATGCCGTGCTTGGTTATATGGCCACCGAACTGGCCTATGGCCACGCCGGGTTCATCCCCACGCCTGGCCGCCTTTACGATTACGTGGCCGCAGCCAAATTGGAGCAGCAACACCTGCTTCCGGCACAGTCCCTCTACGCTACCGCCTCGCCCCTCAGCATCGTTTACCACGATAGCGTGAGCAACGACGAGGTCAGCGCCTCCGATTACATTCGCCGTTATCCTGCCACCTTCGCTAACCAAACCAACGACCAATTCATGGCCCAGGTGCGCGTCACCTACAGCAATGGCGTCGTGGTCTGTGTCAACCGTCACCAGACACGCCAGTGGCAGGTCACGTTGGGCCAGGCCGGTGGGTATTTCAATTTCAATGCCCTGTTCAATGGCGTCGCCGTGCACGGGACCGGCTTGACCAATCTTACCTCCTACCTCCTGCCGCCGACTAACGGCTGGGTCCTGTTCGCACCCGTTCCTCCCAGGATTACCGGCCTGTCGCTTTCCAATCTCACCGTCAGCCTTGCCGTCACGAACCTCCTGCCGGGATTCAGTCACCGCGTGGAACGCACCACCAACCTCGCGAATACCAACTGGGAACTTCTGGACACTTTCGTCCCTGCCAGCGTCCAGACTAACTGGCTCGAAGTGATCGACACCTCGCTGAACCAAGCCTTCTTCCGCGTCACCCGTTTCTGGTAGGTCTTTTTATTAGCAAATCAAGCCATGAGGAATCCTCACCGCCCTAGGGATGAGCTAAATGAGGACTATCGTGCTTTCGCTGAAGTCAACCGGAAGCTTCATTTGTGCCCCAGCGTGTCTGCCAAATACAGGAGGGCATCTCCGCTGAATGGCGGATGGAATGGCTGAGCCGATGAGCCGGCCGGAATCGGGTTGTCGATTACGATTTGCCCGGTTGCAGGATTAAACCATTCCACAGCCAGTTTCCGCGCCTCGGGCATAGCTGAAAGGTCCATCGTAAAACTTCCCCCCGCAGGCGCATAAGCCAGGTATTCCGCGCCCGCTGCGGGAGTCTGTGCCAGGCAGTACTTGGTGGAACAGAGCGAACTCCTCGGACTGACATTGGCCAGGTTGAGTTTCCGGGAGTAACGCAAAAGATAGCCGAGATTGTTGCGGAAATTCTCCCAGCGCGGGTCAGGCCGACTGCCGATGCCGTTGACTGGAGCAAGGCACAGGTTGCGGTTCTCGCGCGGGTAGTGGACCACATACGGGTCCATGAACAGCACTTGGTTGCCGTTCAGGAAATTCTGCCAGGCATAATTCCGGTTTTTCTGGGCCGTATCGTTCCACATTCCGAAGTAACTGTGATCGCTGTCATTGATATTGAGCTTGCAGGCGGGCTGCCCCGTGCCGCAGGAGGTCGCGGGAGAGAGCCACGCTGACGGAGCAACCCAGTCAGCGTCCGAATTGTAGAGGATGGAATCCGGGGAACCATCGAGCGCCGCATATCCGACGGGATGTTGATAAGGCTTCCCCCTTTCATACTGTTTTACCAGGGAGATGAGATGGTTGTTCCACCAGGTTGATTTGCTCGGCGCCTCTTCCGAAACGATCCACAGCACATTGGGTAAGTCGTTCAGAGTGTCGATAGTCTTCCTGACGTAGGCATCCTGCGCGTCGGTAATGGCATTGGTGGCGGTCATCGTCACGGCGGCGAGCCCGGTTTCGGCCGGCCCACCCCGGTAGCCATCATCAACGCCATTGATGTTATTGGGTCCGGAAAATGGGTAGCCATCGCTCGGGCCGCGAAATCGTAACAGCCACTCACCGGTAAACAAATACACGCCGGCATAGATGCCGGCCTGGTTGAGGGCGCCAACCCGGGTGCGCAAACGCCCGAAATACGACGGGTCGAATTTTGTCAGGTCGAACTTCAATCCTCCATCGGTGGCAAGCCCCGGTCCTGTTCTCAACCACGGATGAGGGCTTACGGTGAAATCCGCAGGATTTGTGGCTGTGACGGGCAGGTGGCTGAACCTCGGAAGCTCGGTGCACCAGAGCAGAGTAAAATTATGCCCGTGCGCTTTGAGAAAGCTGACAAAGACGTCAAAGTCCAGAGGTCGCAGGGACCCACCGGTGCCCCAATCCTGAAATGTGTTCCAGGTCTGCGATCCACACAAAATGAGTGGTGTGTCGCTGGAATCCATGAAGTAATTAGGGTTCTTTGACGCTCGAAG